>CAJFNH010000131.1 GCA_904394195.1 Candidatus Gallimonas caecicola | reverse complement strand
CGCCGTCGTCGTCCACATAGGTCGACTGTACGAACAGTGCGTTCATCGCCTGCTGCGCCGTTTTGCCGAAGCCGAGCACCATCACGCGGTACTCGCGCGTACGTTCATCCGCACGGAAGATGCTCTCCCGCCACGCACATTCGCAGGCCTGCTGCCCGCGGGGGCACGGCTCGTTTCCGCCCCCGCACACGCCCTGCCCGCAGTTGCTCTTGTCCACCCCGCATCCGCAGGCCTGCTCCCGCAAAGGACGCGCCGCGTCCTCACGGACGAACGCCTCCCTGCGCAGGATGACAAGGTCATGCGCGGAGAGCAGCGCCTCATTGAGGATGTGCATCTGAAAGTTGCAGCGGATGCGCCCGCAGAGCACTTTCACGAGCGACGCCTGCGCATCGGGCGGGATCTTTTCTGAAGCAAAATATTCCTCCAGAAGGGCGCTGCGCCTGTTTTCAGGCAGCGCGGAAAGGGCGTTCAGCGTGTCTTGTACCCGCGCGTGCACCATGCCGTCCAGTTCCCTCTGGTAAAATTCGTAGTTGATCTCCTCGTCGGTGAGGATATAGTAATCGACGACCGTGCGCTCCATCAGCGCCGGATCGCCTGCCGCCTCCCCCTCTGCGGCGGGACTGTACAGATAGTCCTTGGGATCGAGCGAACGAAGCATGGCGCCGATCTCATCGAACACGAAGTCGCTGTTCTTGGCCTCTTCGCCGGACAGCTTGTCGTTGAGTTTCATTGCGAACACGCAGATGCGCCTTGCGGCGATGCGCGCGTTGCGGCTGAAATTGTTGCGGAGCCCGAGGTGATATACGAGCGGGATCTCCTTGTCCTTATCCTTCCGCTTAATAAAGGAAAAATAAAAATATCCCTGCGCCACGATCTCGCGGTGCAGTTCGTTTTTGCGGTCATAGGGCTCCAGCTCGTTGCCCGCAAAGATGATGATGCACTTTCTGTTCCGGACGGGGTCCCTGTTTTTGCGATACGTTCTTGCGATATCGTTCGCAAGCAGAAGGGAGTCCTCGGTGACGGACGTGAAGATATATGCGTCCGTACGGCTGCGCTTTTTGCTCAAAAAAGGACGGTAGACGATGCAATAGACGGCGTAACTGTATTTTTCATACCCGATATGGGCGGTGATCACGCTCAACGCCACCAGCCCCACATACAATACGACGCCGTAGAACAGCACCTCCACCCAAGGCGCAACGGCGGCGCCCGCCGCGATGTCCGCGCTCTCGAACGTAAGGCCCCCGATCGCCTCGTACAGTGCGCGGAGAATATCGCGGAACGCCACGGATGACGGGACGGAAACAAGTACTGCAAAGCGTACGGCCGTGCTCATCGCAAGCGCAAACAAAATGACGACGGCGTCCGCAAGCAGCGGATGATGCACCGTTCTTTTTGTCAGAAAAAAGTACAGCAGCATCGTCAGAAGATATACCGCTGCCACACAGACGACCGCCGCGATGCAGTACAAGGTCTCCATCAGGTTTCTCCTTTGTGAAAATGCAAATGACCGTTCAGCCCTTCTCTTCGATGGTGAAGCCGAGTTTGATGAGCAGCTTCAGCGCTTCGAGCGAAGTGCGCCTGTCATAATCTTTTTCGCTCTCCGGAAGTTGCGAATAGGGTACGAGCAGCGGATGCGTCTTTTTTTCACGGTCAAGCACGGGACCGTACACCCATCCGTCGTTGACCCTGCCCAGCGCCCAGACCTCATGCGTGTTTTCCGCAAGACGTTCGGCGAGCCGCGCGATCTGCGGGCTCACCTCAACGTCCGACGTATCGATTGGGCTGGGAATGTACCTCCCTTCCATCCTGCACCTTATTCCCTGATTTTCTTCAAGAAGTCCTCGTACGAGAGCGCGCCGATCACATACAGCGCAATGCCGTCGTTGAACTCATCCACCGTCGAGCAGACGCAACTCAAAAGATTGATGCACAGCTCGGGGCCGATGATACTGTCCGTATAGGCGTGCCCGAGACGGAACACCACCTCGCCGTCCCTTTCGTCATAGTCGAAGCAGCCGCGGATGAGCCTGTAGTTGATGGCGCAGATGATGCTCGCGCCCTCGCGGCGCTTGTCCTCGGGAATGGAGAGCAGCGGCGAACGGATGTAGATGAGCTGTCTGCCCTCGTCGATCTTGATGTGCAGATCGAGGGGAAGGTCATCCCCCTTCGCGCCCGTGCGGATGGTCAGCTCATCCTCGTTCTTCCGGTACTTCCAGCCGCGGCTGTCGAGCGCCGAGCAGAATGTGTTGAACACCGTTCTCGCCATTTTCTTTCCGTCTTTTTGCATTGTAGTTCTTGCCTCCTGAATTTTATTTGCCCGCTGCGGCAGCGATCGGGCGCCGCGCGCGAAGCTTTTGCGCAATTTGTGTGCCGCGAAAGCACACCGCTTAATATATTTTAACATCTTACCCACGTTTCGTCAAGTACCCTTTGACATTTTGCTTTCCGTTTTTACAAAAAATTTCAATAATGTGAAAACGGAAGGCAAGCCGAAGCGACCCGGAGTTCAGACAAAAATATAATTAACTTGTCGGTTAATGAGTTCGGTAGCCAACCGGGATCATTTGATGCGCAAATAAAAAACTCCCGCCGTAACGGCGGGAGCCTTTGCGTTGTACGCTTACTTGAGTTCTGCAAAATACTTGATGGTGCGCACCATCTGGCTGGTGTACGAATTTTCGTTGTCGTACCAGGAGACGACCTTGACGAGCGTGGTACCGTCGCCCATGGGCATGCACTTGGTCTGCGTTGCATCGAAGAGCGAGCCATAGGTGATGCCGACGATATCAGAGGAGACGATCTCCTCTTCCGTATAGCCGAAGGAAGCGGAAGCGGCGTCCTTCATCGCCTTATTGACATCGGCAGCCGTCACTTCGCCCTCGCAGATGGCGATGAGCTGGGTGAGCGACCCGGTAGGAACGGGCACGCGCTGTGCGCAGCCGTCAAGCACGCCGGCAAGCTCGGGAATGACAAGACCGATCGCCTTTGCAGCGCCCGTCGAGTTGGGAACGATGTTGACCGCAGCGGCGCGCGCACGGCGCAGATCGCCCTTGCGGTGCGGCCCGTCAAGAACCATCTGGTCGCCCGTGTAGGCATGGATGGTGGTCATATAGCCCTTCTTGATCTTGGCGAACTTGTTCAGGGTATCCGCCATGGGAGCAAGGCAGTTGGTCGTGCAGGAAGCCGCGGAGATGATGGTGTCCGTGGTCTTGAGCGTCTTTTCATTGACGCTGTACACGATGGTGGGCAGATCGTTGCCGGCGGGAGCGGAGATGATGACCTTCTTCGCGCCTGCGTCGATGTGCGCCTGCGACTTTGCCTTGGAGGTATAGAAGCCCGTGCACTCCAGAACGACGTCTACGTCAAGCTCCTTCCAGGGAAGGTTCTTCGCGTCCTTTTCCGCATAGATCCTGATGGTCTTGCCGCAGACGGTGATGGTGCCTGCCTCGTCGTCTGCAGAAACGGTGTCGGCATGCTCATATCTGCCCTGTGCGGAATCGTACTTGAGAAGATGCGCAAGCATCTTGGGGCTGGTGAGGTCGTTGATTGCAACGATCTCATATCCCTTGGCGCCAAACATCTGGCGGAAAGCAAGGCGGCCGATGCGGCCGAATCCGTTGATCGCAACTCTTACGTTTGCCATGTTGAATAAATCCTCCGAACACAATTTTTTTCAGCGCCGCAGGGGCGCCCTTGTCCAAATCATATTGTACTACACTTTTGCCCGCCTGTCAACGGTATTTTTAAAAAATTTTCCGTTTGAATTTCCTGCCGGATTTTTAAAAGAAACTCTTGCAATTTGCGCGCAAAAGAATTATAATTGAAGAAAAATCATCGGAGG
>CAJFNH010000130.1 GCA_904394195.1 Candidatus Gallimonas caecicola | reverse complement strand
TTCTTCGGCGGGCGGCGTATTGACCAGATCGAGATAGTTTCGGTGCAGAAGCTGTTGTTCGCGCTTCCGGAAGAGTTCCTCCTGTTCCGCAACGATGCGCGCTTCCTGCGCTTTGAGTTCCTCCGCATGGCGCGCGCGTTCTTCCTCGAGGGTTTTTGAAAGCATCTCGTCATATGTGCGGCGGTCTGTTTCCCGCAGCTCTTCGGCGCGAACGCGGTCGGCTTCTGCCTGCGTCTCGCTCTGACGGCGGAGATTTTCAAGCGAGGTTTCGCTCTCGTGCAGCTGTAACTCCAGAGAGGATATCCGGCTGCGCAGCGCCTGTGCCTGTTCGCTCTCTTCGCGGGCGGTCTGTTCGGCGGCCTGGGCGCGCAGCGTTTCAAGTTCCGACCGTTTCATGGCAAGCGCCTGCTCGCGGGCGGCGATCTCGCTCTCCCGCCAGTCGCGCTCCTTTATGAGGGCTTCATTCCGGGCGCGCATTTCCGTTTCGAAGTCCGCTTCGCGGCGGGTGAGTTCTTCGCTGCGGGCGTCAAGCTGCTGAAGCTGTTCGCGATAGCGCGCCTCGAGTTTTCCGAGCTCCTCCGCGTCTTCAAAAGCGGGCTCATAATCGAGATCATCGTCGCTGCCTTCGCCGCGCGGCACGCGTGAGGTCGTCTTGCGCAGCATGCGCATATCCACCGCGGTAGGGGCAGGGTTGGAGAAGTCAAAGTCCTTGTCAGAGATCAGACTGTCGATGACTGTCCGCGAATACTCCCATTCCGATTGATTTTGCTCGGAGATCGCTTTGCCCGATTCCGTGAGTGAGAAGTATTTTCTCCTGCCGCCGCCCACCGATCCGCCCCAATAGGAGGTGACGTAACCGTCCGTTTCCAGGCGCTTGAGCGCGCTATAGAGAGAGGGCTGTTTGAGCGTGTACTGCCCGTGGCTCTTGCGTTCGATTTCGGCAATGATCTCATAGCCGTATTTATCGCCGTCATAGAGGGCCCGCAAAATGATCGTGTTGATATGCCCGCGGATCAGATCGGAACTGACCGTCTTTTCGGGGCGCTCTTCCAATACGACGCTGTCTTCCATGCTCGTTTCTCCTTGTTTTTCTTACATTATACAGGAAACGACAAAATTTGTCAATAGTCAAAGTACTATGTCTGACATAATTTTACGATTTTTTTACAAAAAGAATACTTTTTCGCGTCCCGGCATAGGCATTAGAGATATGGGCATCATACGCACGGCTTTTTTCCTGGTGGGAACAACGATCGGCGCAGGCTTTCTGACGGGGGCGGAGCTTGTCCGTTTTTTCCCCGGACGCGGATATCTTCCTGCATTTGCGTTTTCCTGCGTGTTGTTCGGGGTGGCAAATGCCTTTTTTCTCTGTCTCGGCAAAAAATACGGCGGCTGTGCAGGTGCGATGCGAGCGCTGTTCGGACGTGCTGCGCGGCCGGTCATGTGCCTGCTTCTTGCCGTTGCATTCGTGCCATGTTCCGGGATGCTTGCGGGGCTCGATGCGCTCTTTCCCGATGTCAGGCCCTTTGCTTCGATTGCCGGACTTGCCGTAATTGTTTTATTCCTGTCGCGGGGAATGAAGGGGGTCAGTTTCCTCAATCTGCTTCTTGTTCCCGTGCTCTTTCTCTGTGTGTTGTTGTCCGGAAAAGGCTTCGGAACGGTTTTGGCACCGCGCGCGGGGGAGATCGGGCACGCAGCTTTGTATGCGGCCATGAATATCGCCTTTTCGGCGCCTGCGCTCATGGACGCGGGGCGCACGGCGCATGCGCCCGTCCGTGCCTCCGTTCTCGCCGCGGGCGCCGTCTTTTTGTGCGGTGCTCTCGTTCTGGGAGGAATATATGTTACGGGGGATGCGGCGCTCAACGCTTCCATGCCCTATCTTGCCGTGATGCGCGGAAGCGGCCTTTTTTTCGCGGCGGCAGCATGTGCGGTCATGACTTCCCTTGCTTCCGCGCTCTTTCCGCTCTTCTCTGCCTGCGAAAGGTTTGCGGGCAGAAAAAAGAACGCCGCCAAGGCAGCGGTGCTCCTTGCGGCGTTCCTGCTTTCCCGTCTCGGGCTGGACGGCGTCATACAGCTGCTCTATCCGTCAGCGGGCGCGTTCGGAGCGCTGTTTTCAGCGGTCTGTATTTTTGACGAGTATTTTTTCCAGCAATACTACAAGCGCATACATTCCCGCCGCCAGAAGGCAGAGGATAAAGGTCGCGCTCATTACAAGGTCGAGTTTGAACACCTGTCCGCCGTACACGATGAGGTATCCCAGCCCTGCGCGCGAAACAATGTATTCGCCCATGATCGAGCCGATCCACGCCATGCCGACGTTGACCTTGAGCATCGAAATGACGGCGGGGTAGGATGAGGGGATGACGAGTTTACACAGGATCTGCAGTTTGCTCGCGCCCATCGAACGCATGAGCAGCACTTTGTTCGGGTCGGTCCCGATAAAGGCGGAGAGCATGTGCAGGATGGCAACGATGATGCCGACGAGCACGGTCATAAAGACGATGGCTTCGCTTCCCGTACCGAACCAGATGATGATGAGGGGGCCCAGGGCGATCTTCGGAAGTGCGTTGAGCACCACGATGTACGGCTCGAGCACTTTACGCAGCGTTTCGCTCCACCACAGCAGCAGGGCAACGGCAAAGCCGAGCACGACTGCTATCGCAAAGCCTGCAAGCGTCTCCCACAGCGTGACGCCGATATGATAGAACAGGCTTCCGTCGGCATAGAGCGAGGCGATCGTTGCGGCGATGCGCGAAGGGGAGCTCATGATGAACGGATCCACCCAGCCGCAGGCCGTGACAAGTTCCCACATCCCGAGCAGTAGCCCGAGCAGTCCGATGCGGCATACCCAGACGAGAGCGAGGTGTTGTTTTCTGCGCTTTAAAAAGCGCGCGTGTTCCTTGGAATATGTTACGTTTTTCATGCGTTCAGTTCCCCCCAGAGGCGTTCAAACCAGCCCGAAAACCCCGGCTGTTCCCGCCGTTTGAGTGGCGGAACGTCGCCGAAGTCCATCGTGTGGGAATGGGCGACGCGCGCGGGGCGGGCGGTGAGTACGAGTACGCGGTCGGCGAGGGAGATCGCCTCGGAAATGTCGTGTGTGATGAGGAGCGCCGTTTTTTTCTCGCTGCGGATGATCCCTGCCACGTCTTCACAGACATTCAGCCGCGTCTGATAGTCAAGGGCGGAGAAGGGCTCGTCGAGCAGGAGGATATCGGGATCGGTGGCAAGCGTGCGGATGAGAGCGGCGCGCTGGCGCATTCCGCCGGACAGCTGCGAGGGATAGCTTTTCAGAAAATCGCCAAGGCCGTATTTTTTTGCAAGGTCGATGGCGCGTTCCCGTTGCACCGCATTGTTCCGGTGCATGATCTCCAGCGGAAGAAAGATGTTCTTTTCGATCGTTCTCCAGGGAAACAGCTCATCTTTCTGCAACATGTAGCCGAACGTTCCGCTGCTCTCGATGGTGCCCTCGCTGGGTTTGAGCAGTCCTGCAGCAAGGGAGAGCAGGGTGGTTTTTCCGCAGCCGGAGGGGCCGATGATCGCCACGAACTCTCCTTCGTTTACAGCGAAGGAGAGACCTTTTGCGGCAACCAGCTCCCCGCGCGCAGTATGATAAATGTATGTGACGCCCTGAAATCGCAGGATATTTTTCATAGGCACATCCTTTGTTCTTATAAATGATTCAGTTCAGCTGTGCGTAAACTTCCTTCACATAGGAATTGTCCACGAGTGCGTTGAAGTCGGCGCGGCGGTCCAGTTCGCCCGCGCTTGCAATGATGTCCTGGAGCCGTTCAAAGCTCGCTTCGGTCATTGCCATATCGGTGACCCATGCGTCGATATTCCGGTAGCTCGTGACGCTGGTCGCAAGCGATTG
>CAJFNH010000129.1 GCA_904394195.1 Candidatus Gallimonas caecicola | reverse complement strand
CCCCAGCCACGCGGCCCATTAGCTCAGTTGGCAGAGCACTTGACTTTTAATCAAGGTGTCCCGAGTTCGAATCTCGGATGGACCACCACCTCGACAAAAAGCGGCTCTGTTGCGAGCCCTTTGCGGAGCGATTCCGCACATATGCACTTTTAGCTCAGTTGGTAGAGCAATTGACTCTTAATCAATGGGCCCAGGGTTCGAGTCCCTGAAAGTGCACCACCGTTAAAAACCCCGCAAAAGCGGGGTTTTTATGTTTATCCGACGGATATTTTCTCTCACTCTGCTCATTTTGTTACAAATTTCTGTTACTGATTTTATGCAAAAATAAATTCGCCGCTCGCGGCGCATTTAACTTTTATCCCGGATCCGAAGGGGCGCAATTCAAGCATTTTCCGAATTTTTTACACTTGCACGGGCGATCAGACGTGCCGGAAGCGAAAAGGAGGAAATCCCCTGCCCGCCCCCGATGCGCCCAAGCAGCATGTTGCATGCCTGCGATGCGATCTCCTGCACGGGCTGACGCATGGTCGAAAGCGGCACATCGAGCACGGAAGAACAGAAACTGTCGTCAAACCCGATCACCGAACAGTCCTCCGGGATCCGCTTCCCCATGCGGCGGGCGCTCGCATAGACGCCGCATGCCTGCATATCGCTGAATGCAAATACCGCACTCACGCCCCGCTTCAGCAATAGTTCTCCGCCCAGCTGTCCCGTTTCGACATCATACCTGCCCTCAAAAATAAGGTCGTCGGGCAAAATAAGTCCGTATTCGCCGAGTGCGCGACGCACCCCCGCCAGGCGGTTGCGGCTGCTGTTGAGCGCGAGCGGCCCCGTGACCACGCCGATGACACGATGCCCGTGCGCCAGAAGCTCACCCGCAGCGAGATAAGCGCTGCCTTCGTTGTCCACTGCCGCCCACGGCATATCTTCAAAATAGCGGTCGAAGAAAATGTACGGGATATCGAGCTGCGCAAGCAGCGCGCGCAGACGGGCGCTCTCCGGTGGCGAAAACGCCTCGGCACTCGGCGTCAGAATGAGGCCGTCCACGCTGCGTCCCGCAAGCAGCCGGATATAGCGCAGATCGTTTTCAAAGCGCTCTTCGCTGTTGCAGAGGATGACGTCATACCTCCGTTCGGCAAGCGCCACCTGCATACAGCGCACCGCCTGCGCAAAAAATGGGTTTGCGATATCGGGCACAACGATGCCGACAATATTTGTCCTGCGGGTGACAAGCGCCCGGGCAAGGGGATCGGTGCTGTAGTGCAGCTCGCGCGCCGCTTCGCGCACCCGTTCCCGTGTGGGAACGGGAATAGAGGCGTCCTTGCCGTTGAGCACCAGAGATACGGTAGTCTGCGAAACGCCCGCGCGCTGTGCGACCTCCCGTATGGTCACCCTTGCGCGTTTTTCGCTCATATATCCACGCCCTTTTCCACGGCATACGCCTGCGTCTGTGCTCGCAGAGGGATCGCGCACTGCGCCCCGCGCTGCGTGACGGTAAGGGCAGACGCTGTGCTTGCAAAGCGCATTGCGCGCGCAACGTCCGCGCCCTCCGAAAGTCGGGTAACGAACGCCCCGACATAGGTATCGCCCGCCGCCGTCGTGTCGACCGCTTTTGCCGGCACCGCTTCCGTACGATAGAACTTGCCGTCGCTCACGCAGGCGGAGCCGTCCGTTCCCAGCGTGATAAGCACGTTCCTGACGCCCAACTCTCCCAGCTTCCCGGCGCAGCGGCGGATGCTCTCCTCGTCGGACGGATAGATCCCCGTATAGAACTGCGCCTCCGTCTGATTGGGCACGAACCAGTCGCAAAAAGCATATACGTCTGCGGAAAGTTGTGCCGCAGGCGCCGGATTGAGTACCGTGACCATCCCCCGCCGTTTTGCCTGTTTGAGCGCATACGCAACGACGGGAAGCGCGATCTCGAGCTGCACGAGAAGATAGTCCCCCGGCTTTGACTGCGCCAGGGCAACATCGATCAGCGCGCGGTCGGTGCGTGCGTTGGAGCCTGCATCAAGGATGATGCGGTTGTCCCCGTCCGCTACGACAATGACGGCGATCCCGCTTGAAATATCCTCTTCCCGCCGCACATATTCCGCGCCGACGCCGTACTGAGCGAGCGCTCCGAGCAGTTCCGCACCGAACTCTCTGCCCACGCAGCCGACCATGTGCGCCTCGCCGCCCGACTTGGCGACGGCGACCGCCTGATTGGCGCCCTTTCCGCCCGGATTGGTCATAAACCCTTCGCCCGAGATGGTCTCGCCCCCCTCGGGCATACGCGGCGCACGGATGACAAGATCCATATTCAGACTTCCGACAATGTAAATAGCCATTTCTCTCTCCTTCTGAAACGCTTTAATAAAACGCTTTACCTACATTATGGTAACACAACGGCAGCCCTTTGTCAAGTCCCCCGTACAAGAATATTATGCCCTGAAACATAAAATTCAGCGGACATGAGACGCGTTATTTTTCTTCGGGCGGTGCCGCAGGGGTTTTTTCCGCCACGTCCGCAGAGTCTTCCGCGGCGACAACTTCGGGCGCTGCAGCGGATCCGGAAGGAGCCGACGCGCCGGCGGCAGCGGCAGCTTCCTCCGCCTTGCGCTTTTCAGCAGCCTCCTCCAATGCCTTCTTCGCCTCTTCGCGCATCTTGCTCACCTTCATGACGACCTTGATGATGAGGAACAAGACGAGCGCCGTCAGCAGGAAATTGATGACTGCATTGATGCACGTTCCCCAATCGATATAGATGGAGTTCGCAAGATCGATGATCTGCGCGCCCGTATCGTCCGTGGTGTACGCCGTAACAAGGAAGGTATAGACCTGGTCGAGCGAATCGGTGCCGATGATCGCGGCAAGGATCCAGTTGATGATCGGCTTCAGAATATTGTTGCAAAGTGCATTGACGATCGCCGTGAATGCACCGCCGATGATGATGCCGACCGCCATGTCGAGCACATTGCCCTTTGCGATGAACTCCCGGAATTCCTTCCAGAAGCCCTTCTTTTTTTCCTTCTTCTGCTCGTCTGCCATAAACCTACCTCCGATATGCTTTTATCCTTCGCTTCAATCTGCGCATGGGCCCGCCCGAGGGCAGTTTCTCCATGCGGAATGTCCAATTCCCCTCGTTGGTGCCGGGGTAATTCATGCGCGCCTCGTTCCCCAGCCCCAGGATATCCTGCACGGGCAGAACGGCGAGCCTTGCGCGCGAAGCGAGCGCAAGCGCGCAGAAAGCTTCGGCAAAGCCTTCGCCCTTGTCCCCGAGTTTCACATAGACGCCTTCTTCCTGCAGAGCCTGCGCAACGCGCGAACGGAAGAGCAGGAACTCCTCGGTAGAGAGCGAAGATACATAGCCCGCAACGGTATCGTTGTCGTGCGTTCCCGTATAGCAGACGGACGCCTCGCCGATGTTCCTGGGCAGAAATTCGTTCTCCTCATTCCCGTCAAAGGCAAAGAGCAGCACCTTCATGCCCGGAAAACCCAGCTTTTCGCGAAGCGCCTTTACGCCCTCATCCATAATGCCCAGGTCCTCGGCGATGATGCGGCCCTTTCCGTCGATATTTGCAAACAGCTTTTCACCGGGGCCCTCTTTCCACTCCCCCCTGACCGCCGTTTCGGCAAATGCGGGGATCTCGTAATAGCGGTCGATGCCGCGGAAGTGGTCGATGCGAACGACGTCGTACGTTGCAAGCGCATGCTCGAGTCGCCTTGTCCACCAGGCGAAGTTCTCCTTCTCGTGTGCCGCCCAGTCGTAGATGGGGTTGCCCCAGAGCTGTCCCGTCTCCGAAAAATAGTCGGGCGGGACGCCCGCCACCTTGGTGGGTCGCAGCTCCGCATCCAGCTTGAACAGCTCGGGGTGCGCCCAGACGTCGGCGCTGTCGGCGGCAACATAGAGCGGGATGTCCCCGATGATGGAGATACCCAGCGAATTGCAGTACGCCTTGAGCGCCTTCCACTGCCGCTCAAATTCATATTGCAGGAAATTCCAGAAGAGGTACTCCTCGTGATAGTCGGTGCGCAGCCGTTCCAGCGCGTCGGGATCGCGGTACTTGAGGGGCTCCTGCCAGTAGAGGAAATTCTCGCCGTACACGCGCTTTGACGTCATGAACAGCGCGTAATCCTCCGCCGTGCCCTTTCTGACAAAGGCGCGGAACTGTTCGCTGTCGAAATTGAAGCGGTCGAACGCCTTGCGCAGCGTGAGATAGCGCTCGTTGTAGAGTGCGCCATAGCCGACGACGCCGGGAAGATGGCGCGCCTCGGCAAGGTCCTCGCGCGTGAGCAGTCCCTCCCCGGCGAGCATGTCAAGGTCGATGAAATAGGGATTGCCCGAGGTACACGCCACCGAGCTGTAGGGCGAATCGCCGTAGCCCGTCTGTACGAGGGGTAGCACCTGCCAGTACTTTACGCCGCACTTTTTGAGCAGCTTTGCAAACCGATACGCCTCTTTGCCGAACGAGCCGATGCCGTACTTCCCAGGAAGGGAAGAGATATGGCACAGCACGCCCGCTTGTCTGCCGTTTTCCATACCGTTCTCGTCCCTTATTTTATTTTTTGCCGAGCAGGGCGCGGATGCGCTCGCATGCGCGGCGGGTATTTTCATGCGTGCCGAACGCGGTCAGTCGGAAGAACCCTTCGCCGTTGGCGCCGAAGCCGCTCCCGGGCGTGCCGACCACCTGTGCGTTCTCAAGAAGATAGTCAAAAAACTGCCAGCTCGTCATGCCGCCCGGGCATTTGAGCCAGATATAGGGAGAATTTTTGCCGCCCGTGTACCAGATGCCCAGCTCGTCGAGGCATTCGGAAATGATGCGCGCGTTTTCACGGTAATAGGCGATATTTTCCGCGATCTCGCGCTCGCCTTCCTCCGTGAACACGGCAGCCGCCCCCATCTGCGTGATGTAGCTCACGCCGTTGAACTTGGTGGACTGCCTGCGCGCCCACAGCCTGTTGAGGGACGCCCCGCCGCGCACGAGCGCCTCGGGCACGATGGTGTAGCCGCACCGCACGCCCGTGAAGCCCGCCGTCTTGGAATAGGAGCACAGCTCGATGGCGCACTCCTTCGCCCCCTCCACCTGGTAGATGCTGCGCGCGTACTTCTCGTCCGTGACGAAGTACTCGTACGCTGCGTCGTAGAGGATGACGGCATTGTGGCGGAGGGCGTAGTCCACCCACGCCTTGAGCTGTTCGCGCGTATAGGCTGCGCCCGTGGGGTTGTTGGGCGAACAGATATAGATGATGTCCGCCTGTACGCTCTCATCGGGCATGGGCAAAAATCCGTTGCTCTCGTTGGCGTTTGCAAAGATCACCTTTCTGCCCGCCATGATGTTGGTATCGAGGTAGACGGGATAGACGGGATCGGGCACAAGGACGACGTTGTCCCCGGAGAAGATATCGAGGATATTGCCGCAGTCGGACTTGGCGCCGTCCGAGACGAACACCTCGCCCTTGGCGAGCGTCACGCCCTTGCGCGCGTAGCTTGCAACGATGGTGTCGAGCAGGGCGTCATAGGCGTAGCAATACTGGTCGGGACCATATCCCTTGAAGGTCTCGGCGCGGGACATATCCTCCACCGCCGCGTGCATCGCGCGGATGACGGCGGGCGCGAGCGGACGCGTGACGTCGCCGATGGAGAGGCGGATGACCTCCTTATCGGGGTGCGCTGCGCGATATTCGGACGTCTTTCTGCCCACCGTGGCGAAGAGATAGCTGTCCTTGAGTTTTAAAAAATTTTCGTTGATCTTCATGCTTATTTTGCCTTCTTTTCAGAGTACATGACCGCGTAACGGATAAACTCGCGGAAGAGCGGGTGTGCGTTGTTGGGGCGGGATTTGAACTCGGGATGGAATTGCACGCCCACAAAGAAGTCGTTGGCGGGGACCTCCACCGCCTCGCACAGCGTGCCGTCCGGCGAGGTACCCGCGATCTTCATTCCGCCCGCTTCGAAGCGCTCACGGTAGTCGTTGTTGAACTCGAAGCGATGGCGGTGGCGCTCGTGGATGAGACCGCACTTGTACGCTTCCTTCATTTTATCGCCCAAAACGAGGCAGGGGTATGCGCCCAGGCGCATGGTCCCCCCCATCTTCACGCCGTATTGGTCTGGCATGAGGTCGATGACGGAATTTTTCCCTTCGGGGAAGAACTCGGAAGAATTGGCGTCCGGGATACCCAGGACGTTGCGCGCATACTCGATGACCGCCACCTGCATTCCCAGGCAGATGCCGAGGTATGGAATGTTGTGCTCGCGCGCATAGCGGCAGGCGGCGATCTTGCCCTCGATGCCCCGCCCGCCGAAGCCGCCCGGGATGAGCACGCCGTCCGCGTCCTTGAGGTTGCGTTCGACGTTG
>CAJFNH010000128.1 GCA_904394195.1 Candidatus Gallimonas caecicola | reverse complement strand
GTCCAGCCTGACGCCCGCCGCCTTGGCGATCGTTTCGGCGCGCTTTCTGGCGTCTTTTACGGCGAGCGCGGCGGCATGCCTTCTTGCCTTGTCCTCGTCGGCAAGTGTATATTCCGCCGAGAGTGCGGGGGAGGCGCCGCTGTCCGCGAGCGCCGTCAGTACCTGCGCGAGAAGCGCAGGGTCGGCGGAAAGCTCTGCGCGCAGGCGGCGCGTCGCCGTATATCCCGTCTGACGGCGCACGGAGCCGCCGTTCTCCGTTACCGTCTCATACAGCGGCTCCGTGCGCACGCCCGCCGCCTTCACCTGCGCGGCGCCGCCTTGTTCCAACGCTTTCTTTACGCGGGCGCCGCTTTCTTCTGCCGCGCGCACCGCTTTTGCAAAATCGCTGTCCGCAGCGCTCACCGAAAGGGTGAGCCGCACCAGATCGGGCGCAAGATGCAGCGTGCCTCTGCCTGTTACCGTGATCGTCCGTTCGTTTGCCATCGTTGTACCTCCCTGCCGCATTCCGGACGGACCGGGTCCGGTATTCCTGCGGCGCATCGCGATCATTGTACCGCGTCGGACGGCATTGTGTCAAATTATTTTCCGCAGAAGAGAAAAAATCATCCCATGTTATATATTGTATGGAAAATGGGAACAAATACAAGATATGGCGGAAGGGTGCAAAACGGGCAAAAAAAGGCAAAAAAAGCTTGAAAAATTGCAAAAAACTTCGTTCAAACGTTTGACTTCCCCTTCAAAAGATGGTATATTATACAAGCTGTGTCAAAGCGGCAGGTCTTTTGCTGCGCACACCGGCGTATAGGGTTGAGGCGGGAAGTTACTGAAAAAGCGAGGACGAAAGCCCCTCGGCAGATAATTTCCGCTGACAAATGTGGGAGCGTGACTCCTGCGACTGACCGAAGGCTTTTGCGAGAAAACACCGCAAAACGACGCGTGTTTTTTTGATGGGAGTCCTCGATACACACGGGTGCGTTGACACAAAAATTCATAAGTCGGAACAAAAAAGGAGTCAGGTTATGGCAAGTCAGAAGATCAGGATCAAACTTTCGGCGTACGATCACGAACTCGTGGACCAGGCGGCGAGCCGCATCGTGGAGACGATGCAGAAGGGGGGCGCGAAGATCTCCGGGCCCATCCCGCTTCCTACGGAACGTGAGATCGTCACGATTTTGAGGAGCCCTCACAAGGATAAGGACTCCCGCGAGCAGTTCGAGCTGCGCACCTATAAGCGCATCATCGATATCTACTCGCCTAACGCCAAGCTGCTGGACAGCATCCATCTGCCCGCAGGCGTTGACATCAAAGTAAAGCTGTAATACCGGATACTTTTGATAAAAGGTATCGGAAAATAAAGAAAAAGGAGTGAACTTTACAATGGGTAAAGCAATCATCGGCCGCAAGGTGGGCATGACGCAGATCTTTGCGGAGGACGGGAAGGTCATCCCCGTCACGGTCATCGAGGCAGGCCCCTGCCCCGTGGTACAGGTCAAAACGCCCGAGACGGACGGCTACACGGCGCTCAAGCTCGGCTTCCTTCCCGCCAAGGAGAAGGAGCTCAACAAGCCCGATGCAGGCCAGTTCAAAAAGGCGGGCATCGCCCCCTGCAAAGTGCTGCGCGAAGTGCGCGTGGAGAGCGCCGAGGGCTACAGCGTGGGAACGCAGATCACGGCGGACGTGTTTGCCGCAGGCGATCATGTGGACGTGAGCGGCGTGACGAAGGGCCACGGCTACACGGGCGTCATCAAAAGATGGAACCAGCACCGTCTCAAGGAATCGCACGGCGTCGGCCCCGTTCACAGGGAGCCGGGTTCCATGGGCGCGAACAGCTCGCCCTCGCGCGTGTTCAAGCATAAGAACCTTGCAGGTCAGTACGGTGTCGAGAACGTCACCATCCAGAACCTCGAAGTCGTCCGCGTGGACGCGGCAAGGAACGCGATCCTCGTCAGAGGCGCGGTCCCCGGGGTCAAGGGCAGCATCGTCATGCTGAAGACGAGCGTCAAGGCATAAGGAGAACGATCATGGCAAACGTGAAAGTATACAATATGAAGGGCGAGGAAGTCGGCGACATCGAGCTTTCCGACAAGGTGTTCGGCGCGGACTACAACGAGCCTCTCATCCATCAGGCGGTCGTCACCTATCTTTGCAACCAGAGACAGGGCACCAAATCCACGCTCACCCGCACGGAAGTGCGCGGCGGCGGCGCGAAGCCCTGGCGGCAGAAGGGCACGGGCAGGGCGCGTCAGGGCTCCATCCGTGCACCCCAGTGGACGAAGGGCGGCGTGGTGTTCGCACCCAAGAGCCGCGATTTTTCCAAGAAGATGAATCTTTCCGCAAAGCGCGGCGCGCTCATCTCCGCACTCTCCAAGAAGGTGGCGGACGGCGAGCTGTTCGTCGTGGATGAGCTCAAGGTCAGTGCGCCCAAGACCAAGGAGATGGAGGCGTTCCGCAAGTCGATGAAGCTGGACAAGCGCACCGTTGTCGTCATGGATGAGAACGACCGCGACGTCATCCTTGCCGCGCGCAACCTTCCCACGCTCACAACGATCTCCGTCAATGAGATCAACACCTACGAGATCGTGGCGAACGCCGTTGTGGTGCTCACCAAGGGCTCGGTCAAGAAACTCGAGGAGGTGTACGCATAATGTTACCCGAGGATATCATCTTAAAGCCCGTCCTTACCGAGAAGGGGTATGACGGCATCCAGGAGCCCGACGGAGAAAAGACCGACAGAAGAAGTTACGGCAAAAAGTACACCTTCGTCGTTGCGAAGTCGGCAAACAAGACGCAGATCAAGATCGCAGTTGAAAAGATGTTCGGCGTTCAGGTGGCTTATGTGAATACAGTCACCTGCCCCGGCAAGCTCAAGAGGATGGGCAGGAACGAGGGCTACACGCCCGCGACCAAGAAGGCGATCGTACAGCTCACGGCGGATTCCAAACCCATCGAGCACTTCAACTCGTTATCGTAACAGCGGAGGACAGGAAACATGGCAGTCAAGAGATATAAACCTACATCTCCCGCGCGCCGTCTGATGACGGTTCCCGTCTACGGCGAGATCTCCAAGGCAAAGCCCGAGCGCTCCCTTATGGAGGATCAGCGCAAGTCGGGCGGCAGAAACCATGCGGGCAAGATCACCGTCCGTCACATCGGCGGCGGCAATAAGAGAAAGTACCGCATCATCGACTTCAAGCGCAATAAGGACGGCGTCCCCGCAAAGGTGGCGAGCATCCAGTACGATCCCAACCGCAGCGCGTATATCGCGCTCCTCGTCTACGCAGACGGCGAAAAGCGCTACATTCTTGCGCCCGTCGGGCTGAATGTGGGCGACACGGTCATGAGCGGCGCGGGCGCCGATATCAAGGTCGGCAATGCGCTCCCGCTCACCGATATCCCCGTCGGTACGACCATCCACAATATCGAAATGAAGCCCGGCCGCGGCGGTCAGATCGCCAGGAGCGCGGGCATCTCGGCGCAGATCATGGCGCGCGAGGGCGCTTATGCGACCATCAAGATGCCTTCCGGCGAAATGCGCCTCATTCCCGCGGCATGCCGCGCGACCATCGGTCAGGTCGGCAACGTCGAGCATGAGATCATCCGCGTCGGCAAGGCGGGCAAGACGCGCCACCTCGGCATCCGTCCCACGGTGCGCGGCTCGGTCATGAATCCCAACGACCACCCGCACGGCGGCGGCGAGGGCAAATCGCCCGTCGGACATGCGGGCCCGCAGACCCCTTGGGGCAAGCCGGCGCTCGGATATAAGACGAGAAAGAAGAAGAATCCGACGAGCAAGTTCATCCTGAAGAGGATCAATTAAGGGAGGAGACACCATGTCGAGAAGCGTTAAGAAAGGGCCTTACGTCGAAGCGAAGCTGCTTGCGCGCATCGAGGCGATGAACGAGGCAAACGA
>CAJFNH010000127.1 GCA_904394195.1 Candidatus Gallimonas caecicola | reverse complement strand
AAACCTGCCCACGACGGACTCGCGCGTCGCCAGACCGCAGGTGGGGTGCGCCTCGTAAGCAACATACTGCCCCACGTCCACCTGCGCGGATTCCACCCTGCCTTCCTCCTGCTGGCTGGCAAGAAAGTCTATGACGATCTTGTCCGCCGCCAGCGAACAGATCTTCTGCGTGCCGCGGATGCCGGAGGAAGTAGAGATCTCGATGAGCCCCGCCGCGTGCAGTTTTTTGACGTGCGCCGTGATGGCGCCGTTGGACACATGGAATCGATTGGCAAAATAGGCAAGATTGAGTTCGCCCTTCTGGCGCAGTTCGTCCAGAATCCCCAGCCGTACATCGGAATCGAGCGCCTCATACAAGAGCCGCCCCTGTTTGAAATCCTTTAGATATATCATATCTTCCCTCCCCCCTGTTTCCCTTATTATAAGTCAGAACAGCATGAATTGTCAATATAAACTTCTGAAACCTGTAAAACTTTCACGAAAATTTAAAAAAGTACAAAGCAGGACAGCAATGTCCCGCGTCCCTACATATCCCGCACCCAATAAACGGCATTTCCCGCCCCCTTGACTTTTCCGCTCCCATACGGTATAATGTAGAAAATCACACAGAGGAAATACAAATGGCAGACGATAATAAAAGTCCGGTGCAGCTTGTTCCGGCACAGAAAGCGAACGAGCGGACAAAGAACAGGGAAAGGCAGCTCTCCATCTATGAATATGAGGAAAAATATGTCCGCCGCCAGAACGCGCGCGGCGCGCGCTTTCTCATCGGACTGCTGGCAGGCGTCATCGGCGTATTTGTCGGCTGGTGTCTGTTTTCCTTTACCATGCAATTATGGAATGTTCACCCCTATGCGGGCTATGCCGCGGCGGCGGTGAGCGTGATCGCCTTTGTGCTCGTATATATCCTTCCCCTGGCAAAGATCCTGCGTTCCGATTACTTCATTACCAACGTGAGCGCAGCGCATGCAGGCAGCGCCAGGCGGCACAACCGGCGCGTACGGCGCTCCGTTGCCGAAAAGATGACCGACTTCCACAACAGCGTGGACGGCGCCGGCTGGTACGACGGCAAACTCATGAACGATCTGCAGACCGCCCTGCGTACGGGCGACGACGCGCTCATCAAGACGACGCTCACCGCCCTCTATCAGGGCAAGGTGAAAAAGACGGCGAAGGACATCATCTTCCGGTGCGCGCTGAAATCGGCGGCGTTCTCCACCGTCTCACAGAGCTCGCGCACGGACGCGCTGCTCGTTGCCGTGGTCAACCTGCAGATGATCAAGGATATCGTGTTTCTGTACGGCTTCCGTCCCTCCGATACCAGACTCGTCAAGATCTTCGGCGCGGTCGTCAGAAACTCCCTCGTCGCCTTCGGACTGGGCTCGCTGCAAATCGGCAACGCCGTGGTCAAGACCATGGGCGACGCGGCGGTCGGCATTCCCTTTCTGGGCAGCGCCATTTCCGCCATCGTCGACAGTTCCATCCAGGGGCTGACCAACGGCACGCTGACGGCAGTCATCGGTTTTCAGACCATCCGCTATTTAAGCCGTGAATACCATCTGCAGAACATTCTGGACGGTATAGAGGTCGCCGAAACGCAGGAGGAACTGGAAGATGCGTGCGCGCAGATCAAGGACGAGCTGCGCCGCCGCCCCGCACGCGTCCGCCAGGGCGCATGAACAACTTGCCGAGAGGCGCTCTCCCCCGCAGGGGAGGGTGCTTTTTTAATCCTCCAGCCCCGCAAGATAATCAATACTCACGCCGAAAAAGCGCGCCATGGCGACCAGCTTGGAAAGCGTGGGCTCACACTTGCCCAACTCCCATAAACTGATGACAGACTTTCCCACATCCAGCGCCTTTGCAAGCTGTACCTGCCCCATCCCGCGCTCCAGCCGCAGCTCCTTCAGCCGTTCGCAAAACTCGGTGTTCATAGCTCTATTTCTCCCATAATATTGGGAAAAAAGCTTGACTTCCCAGTATAATGTGAGTATAATAAACTTAATTAAACAAACAGGAGGATGAGGGATGTTTTGCAAAAATTGTGGAAAAGAGATCGATGACCGCGCGATGGTCTGCCCCAACTGCGGGGTACAGGTGGGAACGGTGGCACCTGCGGAAAATAAGACCAACGTGCTCGCCATCGTGGGATTTATCTTTGCCTTCATCATGCCCATCGTAGGACTGATCTGCTCCATCATCGGCAGAAACAAGGCGCCCGAATTTGGCGGAAACGGGAAGGGGCTTGCCACGGCGGGCATTGTGATCAGCGTTGTCTGGATGGTGCTGGCCATCATCATCTACGCGGCGGCAGCATGTGCCCTTGCAGCTGCATATTGATGAAGGAACGTAAATGCCACCCGCTCACCTGCGGACGGCTTTCCTCTATCGCAAAAGGAGAACAGCATGTATTGTAAAAATTGCGGAAAAGAGATCGATGAACGCGCCTTCGTATGTCCCTACTGCGGCGTACAGACGGGCAACAACGCTTCCGCGGCAAATAATCAGACCAACGTGCTTGCCATCGTGGGATTCGTGCTTGCCTTTCTCGTGCCCATCGCAGGGCTCATCTGCTCCGTCATCGGCAAGCGCGAAGCGCCCAAATACGGCGGAAACGGCACAGGGCTCGCCACGGCGGGCATCGCCATCAGCATCGTCGAGATGGTGCTCGCCGTCATTCTGACCGTCATTTATGTCATTGTCATCGTCGCTGCCTCTACCGCAGGACCTTCCATGTGGAGCTGAACAAACATACAAAGAGGCGTCCGTCTGTTGCGGACGCCCTTTTCTTTATACCTGCGGTTTGCCCTTGCGGCGGCGCACTTCCTTCACGGCATGCTCGTACCCGTTGTCGGTAGGATGATAGTACACCCTGTCTTTCAGCGAATCGGGCAGGTACTGCTGCGCCACCCATCCGCCGAAATCATGCGGGTAAAGATACCCTTCCCGCGCCTGTTTCATTTCACGGCTGCCGTAGGAGACGTCGCGCAGATAAGCGGGCACCGCGTCGTCGCGCGCTTCGCGCGCGTCCTTGCGCGCGGCGAACATGGCATTCTTGACGGCGCCGCTCTTTTCCGCCTCGCAGACGTACACGATCGCCTCGGAAAGCGGGATGAGCCCCTCGGGGTAGCCGATATTCTGAAAGGCGGTCAGCGCGGACACCGCCACCACGAGCGCGTGGGGATCCGCCATGCCCACATCCTCTGCGGAATGTACGATGAGGCGGCGCAGGATGAGCAGCGGGTCGCACCCGCCCTCGATGAGCCGCATAGCATAGTAGAGCGCCGCATCCGCATCGCTCCCGCGCAAGCTCTTGCAGAAGGCGGACAGAAGGTCGTAGTATAAGTCCTCGTTGTAGGAGAGCGCCTTGCGCTGGATGGACTGCTCGGCGTCCGCAAGGGTGATATGCAGCGAGCCGTCCGATTGCGGCGGCGTGGTGAGCACAGCGAGCTCGAGGGCGTTGTATGCCGTGCGCAGGTCGCCCCCCGCCGTGACCGCAATGTGGTCGAGCGCCGCATCGTCCACCTGCGCGGCATAACTGCCCAGCCCCTTGCGCTTGTCGCACAGCGCCCGTTCGAGCGCGCCGCGGATCTCGGAGACGGTGAGCGGCTTGAATTCGAACACACGGCAGCGCGAGACGATGGCGGGCGTCATTGACGCATAGGGATTTTCCGTTGTGGAGCCGATGAACACGATGGTGCCCTGTTCGATGGCGGGCAGAAGGGAATCCGACTGCGTCTTGTTGAAGCGATGGCACTCGTCCAGCATAAGATAGGTGCGGCGGCCGTACATCTTCAGATTGTCGCGTGCACTGTCCACCGCCCTTTTGACATCTGCAACGCCCGCATTGACGGCATTGAGCTTGATAAAGTCGGCATTCGTCTTTGCCGCGATGACATTGGCAAGCGTGGTCTTGCCGCAGCCGGGCGGCCCCCAGAAGAT
>CAJFNH010000126.1 GCA_904394195.1 Candidatus Gallimonas caecicola | reverse complement strand
CAAGACGCTTCCGGGGAGCGGAGCAAACGCAGGCGTTGTGATCGATGAACTTGCTTACCGTGAAGTGGCGGGATCGATCGCAGGAGATGATACCGTGCTGCTCATCTGCGAAACGGCAGAGGACAGCAAGACGGTTTTCGACAGGCTCTCTGCCATCGTAAAGGGTTGATATGCTGCAAAGACTGTCCATCCGCAATGTTGCGCTGATCGAGAACGCGGAGCTGGAATTTTCAGAAAGGCTGAATGTTCTCTCGGGCGAAACGGGCGCGGGAAAATCCGTCATCCTTGACGCCATCGATTTTGTTCTCGGCGCAAAAGCGGACAGAAGCATGATCCGCTCCGGCGAGACGGAGTGTTCCGTTCGTGCCGAATTTTACGATGCCGGCGCGCGCGTCCGTACGCTTCTTGATGAGTTTGATATCGAAGCCGATGAGACGCTCATTCTGTCCCGCAAATTTACAGCGGAGGGCAAGAGTACCTTCCGGCTGAACGGATGCGCCGTAACGGCGGCGATGGTGCGCCGCGTGACGGCGCTGCTCGTGGATGTACACGGGCAGAGCGAGCACTTTTTTTTGCTCAAGGAAAGCAATCAGCTTCGCCTGCTGGACGACGTTGCGGGGGAGGTGGTACGAAATTGCAAGGAAAGGCTTTCCGGACTGCTTTCTGAACGCCGCGCCCTTCTTTCTGACCGGGAAAAACTTGGTGGTGACGAGGGCGAGCGGGAACGCAGGATGGATATCCTCAAATTTCAGATCGACGAGATCGAACGGGCGCAGCTCAAAGAGGGAGAAGAGGAAACGCTGCTCGCCTTTCGCGACCGGTATCGGAATGCGGAAAGGATCCTTGACGCACTCGGCGCCGTCCGCAACTTCCTCAGGGAGGACGGCGGGAGCGCCGATACGCTTCGCGGCGCAGCGAGAAGTCTTTCTGCGATCGCGCGTCTGGATGAACGTTACGCGGCGCTTTCCGACCGCCTGGAGAACGCTGCAGCCGAAGCGGAGGACATTGCAGATACCGCGGAAAGTCTTGCGGACGAATTGGATATCGATGAACGCGAAGCGGAACGCGTGGAGGCCCGTCTGGACGAATTGCGTTCCGTCAAGAAAAAATACGGCGGCTCTGTGGCCGAAGCACTTGCGTTCTATTCGCGCGCACAGGCGGAATACGAGATGCTCTCTGACAGTGAGGCGCGCTTTGAGCAGCTCGGCGCACAGTTGGAAAGGCTCGATGACGAGATCTATACGGTGTGCCGCGAACTCACCTCCGTCAGAAAAAATGCGGCGGAGGGCTTCACGGCGCGTGTTGTCGCAGAATTGCGCACGCTTAATATCGCCTCTCCGCAATTTGAAATAGAATTTGGGGACTACACGCGTGAAGATGTTCCGCATGCGACTTCCGATGGGCTCGGGAGTGTCCGTTTTCTGTTTTCTGCCAATGCGGGCGAGCCGCTCAAGGAGTTGGGCAAGATCATCAGCGGCGGCGAAATGAGCCGTTTTATGCTGGCGATCAAGACGCAGCTTTCTGCAGTCAACGCTATCGGTACATATATCTTTGATGAGATCGATGCCGGGATCGGCGGAAAAACGGCGCGGGTCGTCGGGGAAAAGTTCTGTAAGATCGCAAGGCATATCCAGATCATCGCCGTTTCCCATCTTGCACAGATCGCCGCCTGTGCGGACAGAGAATTTTATATCGAGAAGCGGGAGACGGGCGGACGGACGTTTACCGTCATCCGTCCACTTGAAGATGATGCACGCGTCGGCGAGATCGCGCGGCTGATCGGAGGCGATACAAACAGTGAAACTGCCCTGCGTCATGCGCGGGAATTGTTGGAAAATGCCGCCGCTTACAAAAAGTCCCTGTCACAATAAGCCTGTAAAACTGCATAGAATCTGATCGGCTTACGCAAATTTACCTCTGTATATAGCACGGAGGTTGTGATGCGTAAGCTGAAATTTTTTCTTGCCGGAGCGATGCTTGCGGTCTGTGCCGTTTTCGGAGGAGGAGCGATCCCCGCGGCTGCGGAGGCGCCGCAGTACTATCTGGGCGGTATGACGGCGGGTTTTTCCCTTTCGGCGAACGGAGTGGAGATCGTCGCATTCAAGGAGGTCGGTGCGGAAGCGGGGAGCGGATGCCCCGCCGCGGAGGCCGGCATGCAGACGGGAGATCTCATCGTTGCAGTGGACGGCATCCATACGCGGACGATCGGCGAACTCGGCGATGCGCTTGCCCGCTCCGGGGGGAAAGAGACGCAGTTTCTTGTCAGACGAGGAACGCAGAGCCTGCAGATATTGCTTACGCCGCTGAAAGATAAAAAGGACGGAAAATATAAGATCGGCATCCTTATCCGCGACACGCTTTCCGGGATCGGTACGGTGACCTATGTGGAAAAGGGGAGCGGTCGCTTCGGCGCGCTCGGACACGCGGTTTGCGACGACAAAAGCCCGGAACTTTCCCTTGCGGACGCCACCGTATATCGTTGCAGCATTGTGGGTGTAACGCGCGGTGAACGCGGCAGGGCAGGCGAGCTCAAAGGGCTGCTGCTGAACGATGCGCCAATTGCGGATGCAGATAAGGTCTGCGAAACGGGACTTTACGGCAATTTTGACGGCGGGTATGATTTTTCCGGCGTGCCGACGGTAGAGGCGGCGCCGATTTCGCAGGCAACGATCGGGAAGGCAGTTATCTATTCGACGATAGACGGCATTGCGCCGCAGGAATATGAGATCGCCATCGCAAAGGTGGATGCCGGGAATAAAAGCAACAAAAATTTCGTTATCAAAGTAACGGATGAAGAATTGCTGCGTGAAACGGGCGGGATCGTTCAGGGGATGAGCGGCAGTCCGATCTTGCAGAACGGAAAACTGATCGGAGCGGTAACGCACGTTTTTCTCAACGATCCTACGCGCGGGTATGGGATCGGCATTGAAAAAATGCTCGGAAACTGACCGAATGGTCATGCTTTGGCGATGGGGGTGCATATCTTACGGTATGCACCTTCTTTTTTGTTTACAGGAAATGCTTTCGCGCGCGCTCGAACGAAAGAAAGCGCTCATTGCGTTTTGTGTCCTGTTTCTTGTGTGTATGATCGTCGGAATGTCGATGAGCGGAGCGGAGTCGGCTTATCATCTCAGGCTATGCAAGCGTTTTTTGCAGAATGTCTGCTATTCAGACAGAAACGTCTTTCTTATCTTTCTTGAACGCACGGCCGGGTGTTGGCTGCTTTCAGCGTTTAACCTTCTTGCGGGCATTCATATCGTCTGTCTTGCGCTCCCGCCACTGATCATGGCTTTCCGGGCATATACCTTCGGTGGATGCCTTGTCCTGTTCTTTTCCGTCTATCGGTTTACGGGCGCGCTCATCGTCATTGCTCTCTATCTTCCCGTTCATCTCCTGGTAGATGCTGTCCTGCTCTGGGCCGCATTGCTTTCATGCGACAGGGCGCGCGGATTTTGTTTTTGCCGTACCGACTTTATATCGATCTTGCGGGACTTTGTCTTTCTCGCGATCATTCTTTTGCTCGTCTGTCTTTTGGAGATGTTTCTCCTGCTCCTGTTCGTAAGGCCCGTCGGCAATCTCATGTGAATGAATAGTTTCCGGAATATGGCGCAAACTGCAGATATGAGAAAGGGATGGATTTGTGCCGCGGCGGCATTTGTGCTGGGTACGGCGGTGTTTACAGGAATGGCGCAGGGCGGTAAGATCGATGTTCGCGCGGAAGAAGTCAGTGCAAACTGCAAGGCTTCCTATCTGATGGATGACGCGAGCGGCGTACAGATGTATGCAGACAATGAATGCAAGCGTCTGCCCATCGCAAGCATGTGCAAGATCATGACGCTCCTGCTCGCTTTTGAGGCGGCAGATGCAGGCGATCTTTCCTACGAGGAGGAGTTTGCGGTGTCCGAGCGTGCCGCGGGAATGGGGGGCTCGCAGGTTTTTCTCGGGGCGGGACTTGTCTACCGTGTCGATGAACTTTTAAAGAGTATTGCGGTTTGTTCCGCAAACGACTCCTGCGT
>CAJFNH010000125.1 GCA_904394195.1 Candidatus Gallimonas caecicola | reverse complement strand
TATGAAACGCTCAAACGCAGCATAGCGCGAAATTCTGAAATGTTTTTCGGAATCGCGATCGTCAGATTTGGTATGGGCGAAAGATAGGAAAGGTCAAATACCCCTTGGTGCGTTTCTCCGTCCGCCCCCGTCACCCCTGCTCGATCGATACAGAAGGTCACCGGCAGATTCTGTCCGCAGACATCGTGAATGATCTCATCGTAAGCGCGCTGCAAAAATGTAGAATAAATTGCATAATACGGACGAAGTCCCTGCGCGGCAAGCGCTGCCGACAAAACACAGGCGTGTTCCTCACAGATCCCAACGTCAAATGCCCGTTCCGGGTATGCGTCAAAAAAGGGACGCAGTCCGAGCGCGTCCGTCATCGCCGCAGTCACGGCAACGATGCCCTCATCCTCCCCCGCAAGCGCCGTCAATTCCTGGCCGAGCGCCGAAGAATATTCCGTCCCCGCGCTGCTTGGCGCGATCCCGTGCGTCCGCTCGGGCTCGCGTTCGCAGAAGGCATATCCCTGCCCTTTACGCGTTGTTACATGCAAAAGAACGCTCCGGGTGCGCAGCGCCTCCTTTGCCCGTTCGAGCGCAGGAAGAAGCTCTTCCAGATCGTTCCCGTTATATACGCCCATATACTGCAGCCCATACCGCTCAAAGAGAGCAACGTCCTCCAAAGGCGCGCTTCCCACCTTGAGCTGTTCAAGCACCTCATGCGTACCGCCGACGGTGGGCGAGATGGACATTCCGTTGTCGTTGAGAATGATCAGCACGCGCGTTCCGAGGATCTTGAGGCTGTTGAGCGCTTCATAGATGAGTCCGTTATTGAATGAGCCGTCCCCCACGAGCGCAACGACTTTAAACTCCGCTCCCTGAAGATCGCGCGCCTTTGCAATTCCGAGCGCCGCGGAGACTGCCGTTCCCGCATGCCCCGTTTCATAACAGTCATACTCGCTTTCTCCCCGCTTGGGGAATCCGGAGAGCCCTCCCCGGCTGCGCAGCGTCGAAAACCGTGCCGCCCGCCCGGAAAGCAATTTGTGCGCATAACACTGGTGTCCGACGTCAAATACGATCTTATCTTTAGGAAAGTCAAATACCCGATGCAGGGCGACGGTCAGTTCGACCACTCCGAGGTTGGAGGCAAGATGCCCGCCCCGCACGGAAACGGTGCGGAAGATCTCCTCCCGCAGACGGTCGCAGAGCCCTTTCAGTTGCAAGAGAGAGCCCTCTTTCAGCTCCCCGCGTGAAATTTCATCCATGCTTTCTCCGATCGGCGCTCACCTGTCCCGCCTGCGCACATACTCTACCAGCTTTTCAAGAAATGCAATATCCGCCCCCGCCATAGTATGCAGCAGCTCCTTGCATTTGCAAGCGTATCTGTCCGCCTGTTTTTCGGCGCCCTCAAGCCCATAGACGCTCACCGCAGTCAGTTTTTGCTCCCGGGCGTCTTTTCCGACGGATTTTCCGAGCGTATTCCGGCTGCCGACGGCGTCAAGGATATCGTCCGTTATCTGAAAGAGCGTTCCCAGCGCAAGTCCGAACTGCTCCGCTTCATCTGCATATTTTCCTGCCAGAAGCGCCGCCATCACTACCGGCGCCGCGATCAGGCGGCCCGTCTTATCGCGCCAGAGCTGAAGAAGCTCCCGCTCTCCGCCCCCCTTTCCCGTGCACAGAAGATCAAGCGACTGTCCGGCGACCATTCCGGCCGCCCCCGCCGCGGCCGAGAGCGCCTGCGCCGCGCGGATATACCTTTCTCCGCGCATACACTCTCCAAGCGCGATATCAAAGGCATAGGAAAGAAGCGCATCCCCGGCAAGAATGGCATTCGCTTCGCCGAAAGCCTTGTGGCTGGACGGTTTGCCGCGCCTGAAATCATCATTGTCCATCGCAGGCAGATCGTCATGGATCAGCGAGTAGGTGTGGATGCACTCGATGGCAAATGCCAGAGCCTCCTCTCCCCTATATGCTTGTCCGAATGCCTCGAGCGAGGCAAAAAAAAGAACGGGCCGTACGCGTTTTCCTCCGGAAAGAAGGGAATAACGCATACTTTCCGTTAGAATATCCGGTTTAAAAGCCATACCCGCACAACGATTTTGCAAATATTCCTCAAAGTGTGCATGGTAGAGCTCGTATTGTTCGGAAAAGTTCATCGAACGGACCTCCTGGCACAATCGAGCGTATTTTTCAAAAGCATCGCAATGGTCATCGGCCCTACCCCGCCCGGAACAGGCGTTATGAAGGAAGTTTTGGGCGCGACCCGGTCAAAATCGACGTCGCCGGCCAGTTTGTCGTCAATGCGGTTGATGCCGACATCGATGACGACCGCGCCCTGTTTGACCATGTCCGCCGTGATAAAATGCGGTTTCCCGACCGCAGCGATGAGAATATCCGCTTCCGAACAAATCCTCTTCAGCTCGTTCGTCCTGGAGTGACACACTGTAACGGTCGCATCCGCATTGAGGAGCAAAAGCATCATAGGCCTTCCGACGATCTTGCTTCTGCCGACGACAACGGCACGTTTTCCGGCCACATTGATTCCGCTGCGATGTAATAGCTCCATGACGCCGAGCGGCGTACATGCGACCGTCCCCTCTTCATCAAGCGCAAGTCTGCCGATATTCGCCGCAGAGAATCCGTCTACGTCCTTTTGCCGCGGAATACAGGAAAGAATGCGTTCCGCGTCGAGATGCGCGGGAAGCGGCAGCTGCACAAGGATACCGTGCACGCGATCATCGTCCGCCAGTGCGCAGACGAGATCTTCCACCGACTTCTGCGTGGAATCTGTGGGCATAAAATGTGCAAAAGAACGGATCCCCACTTCCTCGCACGCCCTGATCTTGTTGCGCACATAGACCTGCGACGCGGCATCCTCGCCCACAAGAACGACGGCAAGACCGACTTGTTGAGCGTATTTTGCCTGAAAATCAGCCGCTTCAGCTTTTAACTCGGACCGGATCTCCGCCGCGATCTTTTTTCCGTCGATGAGCGTCATGAATTGATGACCCCCCCGAGAACGCCGTTCACAAAGTCGGCGGAGCGTTCCGTGGAATACTTGCGCGCGAGCGATACCGCTTCGGATACGGATACGACGGGCGGAACGTCATCCAGGTAGTTGATCTCCGCAAGCGCAACAAGCAGTGCGGCGCGATCTGCCGGATAGATACGGTAGTCCGCGTAGCGCGTGACGGATGCGGAGAGCTGCTCCGAAAGCTCCTGTTTATGGCGAAGGAACGCATCGACGATGCGTTCCGCAAATGCACAGTCCTCCTCATTGAGATGTGCCTGCCGATAGAGTGCGGCACGAAAATTTTTCTCTCCGTCGCCGCCGAACAGATCGGCAAAAATAATTTTAAATGCCGCCTCGCGGGCATCGCTTCTCATAATGTTTTCCTCATGTAAGCGTTCCCTCTCGCACACGAGAGGGAACGACGATTTCTGTTCTTTTATGCGTTGGCCGCCTCTTCCGTTCCATCTCCCGCTGCGTCATCGGCCTCTGTTTTGGGCGAGGGAAAGATGACGCTCGTGATATGCACGTCGATCTTGGCGATCTTGTATTTCGTCATGGATTCAACCATCTGTTTGATGGTCTGTTGGATGCGGAATGCGAGTTCGGGGACCTTATAACCGTAATAGGCAATGACGGAGATGTCGACGAAGACGCCTTCCTTTTCAAAACAGACTTTGATGCCCTTATTTTTGGAAGGAACAAGTTCGATGCCTTCCGTCTCCTGCAGGCTCAAAACAACGATACCGCTCACGATATCCGAATTGTAAGTGATCTTGCCCTTTTGTCCGTTGGGATTGTATTTGATGCTTGCCATAACAGTCTCCTTTCCTGCAACCATTATAGCACATCTTTTTGGGAATTACCACTATTTTTTTCAACTTTCCGCGTAAACAGGCATAATAATAATATTTCCGTCGCGGACCTTGTGTTCCACTTCGAGCGCATAAAACACTTTTGTCACCATTTCCGACGTCAGCTCGCTCGAATTGACGAACACATTGATATTATCCGTATTGCCGATGACCACCGCGGCATCGGAAAAACCCATTGCCTTGATAATGGATTCCATGACGAGCTCGTCTTCCATCATCTCGACAAGTTCCTGCTTGCGCTCAAGCGCCGCCGTATGTTCCT
>CAJFNH010000124.1 GCA_904394195.1 Candidatus Gallimonas caecicola | reverse complement strand
CATGAGCATAAACCCGAGCCCGTCCGTGTTGTACCCTGCCCGCGTGCGCGAAAGGACGGTATTCACCGCGCCGAACGCGCGCGCATCGCCTGCGATCTCGTTCAGGTACGCCATGATATCCGCCTTGAAGGGGATGGTCACGTTGAACGCATCATACCGTTCGAACAGCTCCTGCGCACGGGCGGCAAACTGTACGGGCGGGATGCTGACCGCTTCATAGGAACAGGGAACGCCCATCTTCCCGAGCAGAAAGGTGTGCATGGCGGGACTGAGCGAACGGGAAACGTCCTTTCCCACTACGGCAAGTTTCAGCATAGCGACCTCCCGATGCGCACAAGTTCGCGCTCGTATTCCCCTTCCTCCATTTCCCGGAGCCTGTACTCGCCCTTGGCAAAGGGAAGGGTGAGCGTCACGCGCCCGCTCTGTGTATTCTTCTTGTCGAAGCGGGCGATCACCGCCGCCTGCCCCGCATCGGGCAGACGGGGCATCTTCCCCAGCGCCGCAAGGCAGAGCTGCTGCAGCTGCTTCAGATACTGCCTGTCGCCGCCAAGCTCCGCCGCGATCTCCGCCTCGATATAGGTGCCGATGAGCACATACTCCCCGTGAGAGAGCTTCCCGTCCAGCAGTTCGTAGGCGTGCGCCGTCGTGTGGCCCAGATTGAGGCACTTGCGCAGCCCGCTCTCGCGCGCGTCCCTGCGCACGACGTCCGCCTTGAACGCGATATTGTCCGGAACGATGCGCGCCAGAAAATCAAGGTCAAAGAGATGATCTCTGTTTTCCTCCAACGTATCAAAGAGCTGCGGACAGAGCGCGCCGTGTTTGATGATCTCGCCCAGCCCGCAGCGCACCTCGCGCACCGGAAGCGTTGCAAAAAAGCCGGGATCGGCAAGCACATAAGCGCTCTGGCGGAACGTGCCCACCAGATTTTTGACGCCGCAGAAGTCGACGGCGGTCTTGCCGCCCACCGAGGAGTCCACCTGCGCGAGCAGCGTGGTGGGCACCTGGATGCAGTCGATCCCGCGCATGTAGAGCGCGGCAGCCAGTCCGCCCACATCCCCCACAACGCCCCCGCCCAGACAGACAAGGCAGTCGCCGCGATGCAGCCCCGCCGCCGCCATGGCGGCAAGCAGCGAAAAGAGCGTTTCCGGCGTCTTATGCTCCTCGCCGGAAGGCATGGTATGCACGCCGATCGTTCCGAGCGCCTTGCGCGCGCGGGCGCCGTACAGTTCCCAGACCCGCTCGTCTGAAAAGAGGAATGCCTGCCGATAGCCGGCAAGCAGGGCGGGAAGCGCCTTGCCCAGCACCCCCTTGCGGCAGACGATACGGCTCTTCTGCACGCTCTTATCCGAAATGACAAAGCCCTTCATTGCGGGAGCCTCCCGTAGCGATCGGCAACGTCGGCGAGGTTGTCCGCACCCAGCCGTTCCAAAACGACGGCGGCAAGCTCGCAGCACAGCGCGCTCTCGAGCACGACCTCGCAGGCGAGGATGGCGCACACATCGCTGCGCTCCGTAGCGGCACGCACCGCCTCATGCGAACAGTAATCCACGGTGGCAAGCCCGCGCATCAGCGTGGGAATGGGCTTCATGGCGGCGCGCAACACGATCTCTTCGCCGTTGCTCATGCCCCCTTCGATCCCGCCCGCGCGATTGGTCTTGCGCAAATATCCGCGCCCTTCTTCATAAAAGATCTCATCGTGAACGCAGCTTCCGCGCCGGGCAGCCGCGCCGAACCCAATCCCCACTTCAACACCCTTGATCGCCTGCACGCTCATGAGCGCCGCGGCAAGGCGTGCGTCCAGTTTTTCCGCATACGTCATGCAACTTCCGAAACCGCTCTTGAGTCCTTTGACGCGCAGCTCCGCGGTGCCGCCGCAGGTATCGCCCGCCGCAGCGCACCCGTCGATGAAGCGCATCGCCTCCGCCTGCACCGCCCCGTCCATCATGAACAGTTCGGGCAGACGGGAGGACAGCTCTTCAAAGCGGTATTCGCGTGCGTCGCTCACGCCGCCGACCGCGCGCACATAGCCCGAGACCTCTATCCCCAGCGTGCGCAGGAGCTGGCGGCACAGCGTGCCCGCCGCCACACGCACGGCGCTCTCCCGCGCCGAAGCGCGTTCGAGCACGTTGCGCGCGTCCGAGCCGCCAAACTTTTTCAGCCCCGTAAGGTCGGCATGCCCCGGGCGCACCTTGGTGAGCCTGCGCGCCGAGGTATCGCACCCCTCGGGCGCCATGTACGCCTTCCAGTTCTCATAGTCGCGGTTGTACACCGCGAGCGTGACGGGGCTGCCCAGCGTGACGCCGTCGCGCACGCCCGTCAGAATTTCCGCATGGTCGCGCTCGATACTCTGCCGCGCCCCTCTGCCGTAGCCGGACTGGCGCAGCGCAAGACAGGCGTCGATCTCGCCGAGGTCGACTTTCAGTCCCGCGGGCAATCCTTCCATGATGCAGAACAGCCCTTTTCCGTGCGATTCGCCCGCCGTTGAAAGCTTCATTGCACACCTCCCTGCGTATCGATGGTATAACCGCCCTCTGCGACGGTAATGATGATATGACCGAGTTCATCCGTTCTGTAGATCTGCGCGCCGACGCCGGCAAGCCGCGAAAGCGCCTCACCCGAAGGATGGCGGTAGGCGTTGCCCCGTCCGCACGAGAGAATGGCGGTCTCAGGTGAGAGATATTCCAGCCATTCCTGCCCGGAGGCATACGCCGAGCCATGATGCGAGACCTTTAAAATATCCGTCTCATGCAGTCTGACGGCATATGCAGCGCTGTCGAAAATGTCCTCCCCCAGTTCCAGTTCGGCAAGCAGCATGTTCTCCCGCGCCGCGCCCATGTCCGCACAGAGCAGGATATTCACGCCCGCATAGCTCAAATAGAGCGTTGCGGAGGCGTCGTTTTCATCGGTCTCCTGTGCGGCATGCGGGGAAATGCAGACGGCATATGCGCCCGAAGGACGGGCGATGACGTCGTAACGCACAAGTTCGTCCGTCGCGCATCCCTCTGCCGCCACCGCCGCAAGAAAGCGGGCATAGGCGTCCGTTGACGCCCCGATGACGGGCAGGAACACCTGTTCCACCTCAAAGAGCTGCAGGATCTGCGCAAATCCGCCGAAGTGATCGGAGTCGGCGTGCGTAGCGATCAGGGTGAGCGACGAGACGTCCAGCCCCTTCAGATAGCGCACGAGTGCATTGTTCGCCGAAAAAGAGCCGTCGCCCGCATCGATGATGAGCGCGTCACCGTCCGGAAATTCCACAACGGTGCAGTCCCCCTGCCCGACGGACAGAAAGTGGATGCGCATGGCGCCCTCCCCGCGCGGGGATATCGCGTCGGCAGGCAGCAGAGCGCGGAAGGGCACGACGAGGAAAAAGAGTGCAACGGCAGCTGCCGTGAGCGCGGCAAGCGCCCCTTTGAGCACGCGCATGCGCGTAGCATGCACTCTCTCCGCGCGCCTCACCTGCGCCCCTTCCCTCTGCGGGCAGCCGCGATCGCCGCCTCGATCTCGGGCAGGCGTTCCTTCGCCTCGCGGTAGCCGATCTCGAACATGGCGTCCGTCGCCGCGCGCGAGATATCCGTCGCCTTGAAATCATACAGATCGGGGCGCAGCATGACGTCCGCCGCCGCATAGCCGCGCGTCTTTGCATCCGGCAGCGTGGCAACGGGCGTAAAGGCGCCGATCGCCGAGCCGACCAGCCGTTCGATGCGACCCTTGTCTTCTTCCGCCTTGGCATATGCCGAAAGGTCGATGCCTACGACCACCTGCGCGCCCATTTCCCTGCATACGTCTGCCGGAATGGCATTGGAAAAGGCGCCGTCATACAGTTTCTGTCCGCCGATATCCACGCCGCGGAAGAAGGGCGGGATGGCGGCGGACGCCGTGAGCGCCCTTGCGATCTTGCCCTCGCGCAGCACGACGCATTGGTTGGTAGCGGCGTCCGTGGCGCAGGCGGCAAAGGGCAGCGGCAGGGACGGGATGTCCCCCTCCGCATACCCTTCCAAAAACGCCTCAAAGGGCGCCATGTCTGCAAACGGACGCAGGTTTTTGGAAAATTCTTTTTTATTGATGCTGTCGACGATGCCCGCCATATCTGCCCAGGAATAGCCCTTGCAGTACAGCGCCCCGACGATGGAGCCGATGGACGTGCCCGTCACGACGGAAAAGGAGAGCCCCCCTTCGGCAAACGCCTT
>CAJFNH010000123.1 GCA_904394195.1 Candidatus Gallimonas caecicola | reverse complement strand
CGAGCACGATATCCCGGACGCCGATCTCCTGTTTCACGCCGTCGCGCATGACCTTGGCGGTCGCCGAAATGAGCACGGAGAGCTTGTCGATCTGCTTCTTTGCCAGGATCTCCTGGATGATGCCGATGAGCAGGTTTGCCCCGAAGATGGCAACGAACAGGAACTGCGATACGGGCGCGCCCGCATAGGCAAGCGCGAGCGCCACGATCAGGCACAGAAGGTTGAAGAACGTGCAGATATTCCCCACGAAGATGCTCGTGTAGGATTTGGAATATTTTTTATTGACGTCGTTGAACAGGAACTGCGAAAAGCGCTGTTCCACCTGTGCGGCGGTGAGCCCCTTGTCGGGCGCGCTCTCAAAGCGCTCCACGTCCTCGGCGGAGGGGATGTCCTTTGCGCGGCGGAATTTTTTCATGAGCTGTTTGCGCGCGAGCTGTTCCTGCTGCACCGCGCCGCCGCCCATCACGCGCTCGGAAAAGCGTTTTTCCTTTTCCGGCTCCGCAGCGCCGCCCGGCTCCTCGGCAAGTTGTTCCTCTTCCTGCTTGTTCAAGGTGGTTTCTCCCGTCGGTGATTTTCTTTATTATACACGTTATGCGCGCAAATGTCAAAAATAACGCAAAGACTTTCGCTTTTTTTCGTATGCCCGCACGGGGAAGGTTGCAATTCGCGCAAAAAGGGTGTATAATTAGAAAAAAAGCATTCCAAAGAGGCCGTTATGATCGATATCGCCATTCTTCGCGCCGACCCGGACCGCGTGCGCGAAAACATCAGAAAGAAGTTTCAGGACCAAAAACTCCCGCTGGTGGACGAGGCGCTCGCCCTTGATGAAAAGCGCCGCGCCCTGCAGACGGAGGGGGACGCGCTGCGCGCTTCGCGCAACGCGCTCTCCAAACAGATCGGCCTTCTCATGCGCGAGAAGAAGACGGAGGAGGCGGAGCGCGTCAAGGCGCAGGTCAATGCGGACGCGGCGCGCCTTGCCGCCATCGAGACGGAGACGGGCGAGGTGTCCGAACGGCTCAAAGCCATCATGATGCGCCTGCCCAACTTTATCAGCGCGGATACGCCCATCGGCAGGAACGACACGGAAAATGTGGAACGGGAGCGCTTTCTCGAGCCAAAGGTGCCCGATTTTGAGATCCCCTATCATGTGGATATCCTGGAGCGCCTTGGCGCCATCGACCTGGACAGCGCGCGCCGCACCTCGGGGCAGGGCTTTTATTACCTCATCGGCGACGTCGCCCGCCTGCACTCCGCCGTGCTCGCCTATGCCAGGGACTTCATGATCGGCAAGGGCTTCACCTACGTCATCCCGCCCTTCATGATCCGCTCGGACGTCGTCTCGGGCGTCATGAGCTTTGAGGAGATGGAGGGCATGATGTACAAGATCGAGGGGGAGGACCTCTACCTGATCGGCACGAGCGAGCACTCCATGATCGGCAGATTCATGAACACGACGCTCGCCGAAGGGCAGCTTCCCCTGACGCTCACCAGCTATTCGCCCTGCTTCCGAAAGGAGAAGGGGGCGCACGGGCTGGAGGAGCGCGGCATTTACCGCATCCACCAGTTCGAAAAGCAGGAGATGATCGTCATCTGCAAGCCGGAGGAGAGCGAGGCGTGGTACGACAAAATGTGGCACTACACCGTCGAGCTGTTCGTCTCCATGGGCATCCCCGTGCGCACGCTGGAGTGCTGCTCGGGCGACCTTGCCGACCTCAAATACCGCAGCGTGGACGTGGAGGCGTGGTCCCCCCGTCAGAAGAAGTACTTTGAAGTGGGCTCCTGCTCCAACCTGACGGACGCACAGGCGCGCAGGCTGGGCATCCGCTACAAGACGGAAAAGGGCTCCGCCTTCGCCCATACCCTCAACAACACGGTGGTGGCGCCCCCCAGAATGCTCATCGCCTTCCTGGAAAACCACCTCAATGCGGACGGCAGCGTGGATATCCCCGAAGTGCTCCGCCCCTACATGGGCGGGACGGAGAAGCTCGTTCCCCGTTCATGAAGTACGTCTTCTTCGATATCGAGTGCGCCTGCGTCTACAAGAGCGTGGCAAAGATCTGCGCCTTCGGCTACGTCCTCACCGATGAAAAATTCAATGTTCTGGAGCGGGAGGATATCCTCCTCAATCCCAAGGGCAAGTTCCATCTGACCGACCGCAAGGGGCGCGAGGGGCTGGTGCTGCCCTATGTCTATGAGGATTTCAAAAAGTATCCGCTCTTTCCCGCCGCATATGCGCGCATCCGGGCGCTGCTGGAGGACAAGGAGCACGTCGTTCTGGGGCACGCCACCCTCAACGACGTCAACTACCTCAATCTGGAAACACGCCGCTACAAGCTCCCGTCCTTCCGCTTCCGCTATTACGATACGCAGTTCTTTTACATGAACGTCAAAAAGGACTTTTCCCGCCAGCTCGGGCTGGGGGCGATGGCGCAGGAACTGGGCGTGGAGTTCACGCCCCACCGCGCCGTGGACGACGCCTACGCCACCATGCGCGTGTGTGAGGCGCTCATCCGCCGCGAGGGTGCGGACACGGTGCCCGCCTTTGTGGAGCGCTACCATATCCGCGCGGGACACATTGCGGACTACCGCATCGCGCCGCTCGCTTCGCAGGGGCTGAAGAGCTATCTTGCCGAGCGGGACGAGGAGCGCGAGAAGCGCGCAAAGGCGCACGACGAGTTCTACCGTTACGTCAACAAATATATGCACCGCCGCAGCAAGGGCGGCTCGCTCGAGGGCAAGGTGTTCTGCTTTTCCAAGGAGGTGGAAGAGGAAGTACCGCTCTCCGTGCACCTGGTGGCGGCGATCTTCGCTTCGGGCGGAAAGTACACCTCCCATCCCGCCGAATGTAACGTCTATATCGCGCGCGGGCAGGGCGGCGTCAGATACCAGAATGCGGTGAACGCGGGCGCGGCGTTCGTTCCGCTCGAGCGGCTGGAGAGCGCGCTCTTACAGTGATGGATCTTCCGCAGGAATTTTTAACGAACATGCAAAAAAGGCTGGGCACGGCGTACCCCGCCTTTTTGCGTTGTTATGAAGGGGAGCCCGTCAGGGGGGTACGCGCCAACCTTTTAAAGCTCACGGCGGCGGAGTTTGCCGCGCTTGCGCCCTTTGCGGGGGAGTGCGTGCCGTGGGCGGAGGGAGGCTTTTATACGCAGGCGGAAAAATTGGGGCATACGCCCGCTCACCATGCGGGACTGTTCTATGTGCAGGAGCCCTCTGCCATGTGCGCCGCGCCCCTTCTGAACGTGCAGCCGGGCGAACGGGTGCTCGATCTGTGCGCCGCGCCGGGCGGAAAGTGCACCCAGCTTGCCGCAGCCATGCGCGGAGAGGGGGTGCTCGTCGCCAACGAATATGTCTATGACCGCGCGCGCGTCCTCTCGCAGAACGTCGAGCGCATGGGCGTTGCAAACTGCGCCGTGGTGAGCGCGGATCCCGCCGCCCTCGCCGCCGCGCTGCCCGCCTTTTTCGATAAAGTTCTGGTGGACGCGCCCTGTTCGGGCGAGGGCATGTTCCGCAAGGACGCGGCCGCCGTCGGGGAATGGAGCGAGCAGAACGTGGCGCGCTGCATCGCGCGCCAGCGCGCCATCCTGGACGCCGCGGCGGCATTGCTCGCGGGCGGCGGCACGCTCGTGTATTCCACCTGCACCTTCGAGCGCGGCGAAAACGAGGGACAGATCGCGGAATTTTTGTCCCGCCACCCCGAATTCACATTGGCAGAGGAGCGGCTTTTGCTGCCGCACGAGGTGCGCGGCGAAGGACACTATGCGGCGCGTCTTGCCAAAGCGGAGGGGGAAGCGCGGCGCGCGCCTTCCTTCCCGTGCAAGCGCAACGGCGCGGCGGAGCGGGCGTGGCGGGGGTTCGCCGCGGCATTCTTCGTGCGCCCGCCCGAAGGCGAGATCGCGGCGCTTGCGGACGGCAGAATGTACCTTCTGCCCGCGGGGGTGCCCGCCCTTCCCGGCAGGGTGCTGCGCGCGGGCGTGGAGCTGGGCACCTTCGACGGCAAGCGCTTTACGCCTGCGCACGCCCTTGTCATGAGCGCAAAGAGCGACAACGTGCGCACAAAATACGACCTTTCGGACGAGCAATGCGTGCGGTGGCTGCGCGGAGAAACGCTGACGGCGGACATGGCGGACGGCTGGTGCGCGGTCACATGGCGGGGGTATCCCCTGTCCCCGGGCAAGGCTGCGGGCGGCGTGCTCAAAAACCACTACCCGAAGGGACTGCGCGAACATT
>CAJFNH010000122.1 GCA_904394195.1 Candidatus Gallimonas caecicola | reverse complement strand
ACGCGGTGGACGCCTATTATCGCGCCGATTACTACGGAAGCCTCATCGGTCCCGCGGTCAACTTCGTGAATAACCTGGGCACCGTGATCATCAGCACGGCGGGCGCCTTTTTGTACCTGTTCCGCATGATCAGCATCGGCGATATTTCCGCGTTTCTGCAGTATGCGCGCAGATTTTCCGGCCCCGTCAACGAATACGCCAATATCCTGGGCGAGATCCAGTCGGCGCTTGCCGCGGCAGAGCGCGTGTTTCGCCTGATGGACGCCCCCGCCGAGGAGGCGGATGCCCCCGGCGCCGCAGAAGCGGACGACGTGCACGGCGAACTCGCCTTCGAGCATGTGCGCTTTGCCTATGACGACAGGGGCGATATCATTCACGATCTGTCTTTCTGCGCACTGCCCGGACAGACGGTCGCGATCGTCGGCCCGACGGGCGCGGGCAAGACGACCCTCGTCAACCTGATGATGCGCTTTTACGACCCGCAGGGCGGGCGCATCACGCTGGACGGCAGGGACATCCGCGCATATACCCGCAAGAGTCTGCGCGCCGCGTTCACGATGGTGCTGCAGGATACCTGGCTGTTCGAAGGCACCATCTATGAAAATATTGCCTACGGCAGTGATAATGCCACGCGCGGGGATGTGGAGCGCGCCGCACGGGACGCGCACATCGCCGACTATATCGCCTCGCTGCCCGACGGCTATCAGACGCGCATCACGGACGGCGGCGTCAACCTTTCAAAGGGGCAGAAGCAGCTCATGACCATCGCGCGCGCCATGCTCTCGCCCGCACGCATGCTCATCCTCGACGAGGCAACGAGCAACGTGGACACGCGCACCGAACTGCTCATCCGCGACGCCATGGAAAAACTGCGCAGGAACAGGACGTGTTTTATCATCGCCCACCGCCTGACGACCGTGCGCAACGCCGACCTTATCCTTGTCGTGCGGGACGGAGATATCGTGGAGCGCGGCACCCATGACGAACTGCTCGCGCGCGGCGGCTTCTATCAGGAGATCTATTCCGCACAGTTCGAATAAAAAGAGAGCTTCCCGACCGGGAAGCTCTCTTTACCACAAGACCCCTGCGAGCGTGACGGCAAGGATGACGAGCAGCATGATGCCGAATACGACCATGCGGTAGATGCCGTTGCCCGCAAGCCGCTTCCAGCGCGGACGCGAAAGAAAAGCAAAGACCAGATAGAGAATGCAAAAACCGCCTGCGCCGATCAGAAACAGGGGCTGCTGCAGGAAGTGCGCAAGAAGCGCGAAGGCGACGGCGGCGGCAAAGCATGCCACCGCGCACACATACATACGCTTTGCGGCGCGCTCATCCAGCTGTCGCTGGCGCTGCACGTCGTCCTCCGAGAGCAGTTCGTCCAGCGTGCAGCCGATCAGTTTTGCGATGAGCTTCAGGCTGTCGATCCCGGGATACCCGAGATCGCGCTCCCACTTGGAAACGGCGGCGCGGGTGACATACAGTCTGTCGGCAAGTTCTTCCTGCGTGAGTCCCGCTTCCGCACGGTAATTCTTTAATTTTTCTCCCAATGTCATGGTGAGCCTCCTGCATGACATGATAGCACATGCGCGGAAATTTGTCACGCGACCATCCGTTGCGCGGCCGTCCCGGCAGAAGAAAGGCGCGGAACTTTCCGCGCCGCTCCGCTATACAGTTCTGTGCAGCGTTACCGCCAATACCTGCGGACGGTTGTTCAGGCGGATGGGAACGGAGCTGTTGCCCAGCCCGCGGCTGACGACCATCTTCCCGCCCTCCTCGCAGTACAGCCCCTGCGTATATTTGGGAAAGAGCCCCTGGTTGGGCGCTACCACGCCCGCACCCCACGGAAGGCGGAACTGTCCGCCGTGCGCATGCCCCGTAAATGCAAGGTCAATGCCTGCCGCACGGTACGTTGCAAAAAGTTCGGGACGATGCGACAAAAGAACGGCATAACCTTCAAACCCCTGCGTGAGATGCGCAAGTTTGTCGCGCATGATATCCGCATTTTTTTCCGCTTCCGACGTCGTGAACATGGGGTCGTTCACGCCCGCGAGCAGAATGTTCTCCCCCTTCCGCTCCAGAACGAGGGCGCGGTCGTCGAGCACGTTCACCCCCATCGCCTCGATCTTTTCGCGCAGATAGGGATATTCTTTGGAGACAGCCTCATGATTGCCCGTCACATAGTAAACGGGCGCGATCTGTACGGCGCGCGAGAAGAAATCGAGCGCATGCTCCGTTCCGGGGCGGCGTTTATCGATGACGTCCCCCGTCACGACGATGACGTCCGCTTCCGCCTCCTTCAGAAGCTCGGCAAGACGCGCCTGGTCCTGCCCGAACTGGGTATTGTGCAGATCGGAAACGTGCGCAAACGTAAAGCCGTCGAACGCCTCCGGCACTTCGGCATCGCCGACGTCGATACGATGAAGCTGCAGTGCGGTGTTCTCCCAAGCGCCCCACAGACAGACGGCTGCGAACAGGACGAGAACTGCCGCGATCACGATGAGAACGACCATTGTGCGGCGATACTTCCTTGAACTGAAATTTCCGTTCATATTCATTGTATGTCTTTTCCGCATGAAATTATTCATGCGGGCGGCGTAACGGAAAAAACGGATATCCTCACACCGCCGCCCACAGATCCCGTCCGCCCTTTTCCCTGTAGCAAAAGAGCGGACAAACTTTTGTCTGTCCGCCCTTCTGGTCGAGGCGACGGGATTTGAACCCACGACCTCTTGGTCCCGAACCAAGCGCGCTACCAAACTGCGCTACGCCTCGGCAAGCCTTATTATTATAGCAAACCCATATCCGTTTTGCAAGCGATTTTTGCGCCGCTTTTCATATTTATATCTGTAATACGGCCCGCAAACCGCACGGCACGGCGAGCTGTGCGCTGGAGCGCTCCGCCAAAGGGCGAAAATCTTGCGCTCTGATCAAGAGAGCCCTGCAGATCGCTCTGCAGGGCTCCCGATCTGTTTGCGCTCCGTACCCCGAAGCACGTCATCTGACCGCTGTTTTCTCCGCCGAACGGGAACGGATATAGTCCCAGAGCTTCCCGTATTCGGCGACAACCGTGGGCGCAACGGTCAGCCCGATGACCGCAAACCACTGCCAGCCGCCCAGCGCACACATGCCGAGCGCCGCCCCCACGGAGGGAATGGCTGCAAGTCCTGCTACGCCGCCCAACAGCGCAAGCATGGCAAGACAGCTGATATACAGCTGGGGATTGTCCTTGATGCGGTAGCGCACGATGCTCTTGCGGCTGCGGACGGTGAGCACATGCAGAACGCTCGTCCAGCCCGTGACGAGGAACGCCATCGTCCTGCCCGCCTCCAGCGTTGGCTGCGCGCCGCCGATGCTCATGTGCTGCCCGAAATAGAATGCCGCAAGCGACACAACGGCAAACACGAACGTCTGCCGGATGATGACTTCCATCAGTCCCCCGCCGAAGAAACTTTCCGTGCGGGCGATGGGCTTTCTGTTCATGATGCGCTGATCGGATTCCTCTTTGGCGAGCGCCATACCGGGGATACCGTCGCCCAGAACGTTGATAATGAGCAGCATGAGGGGCGTGAGCGGCAGCGCCCAGCCCATGAACTGCGCGAACAGCATGACGATGATCTCGGAGATATTGCAAACGAGCAGGAAATAGACGAGTTTGCGGATATTGGAGAAGATATTCCGCCCTTCGGCGACCGCTTCGATGATGGTGGAAAAACGGTCGTCCGTCAGGATCATCTTTGCCGCGCTCTTGGAGACCTCGGTGCCGTTCTTTCCCATCGCCACGCCGACGTCCGCCGCCTTGAGCGCGGGAGCATCGTTGACGCCGTCGCCCGTCATGGCGACCACGTCGCCGCGCGCCTGCCACGCGCGCACGATGCGGATCTTATCCTCGGGCGAGACGCGCGCATACACCGAATAAAATTCGATGACCTCGGCAAACGTCTCGTCGGAGAGCTTCTGCAGTTCCTGTCCCGTGATAATGCCCTCGTTCGCCGAGATGATGCCCAGTTCGCGGGCGATGGCGCCCGCCGTTGCGGCGTGATCGCCCGTGATCATGACGGTGCGGATGCCCGCCGCCTTGGCGCGGGCGATAGCGGCGCGCGCCTCCGGCCTGGGCGGGTCGATGATACCCACAAAACCGCGGAACGTCAGATCCTTTTCGACATCCTCCAGCTTTTCGGGGAGCCTTTCGATGACCTTGGAAGCAAGCGCGATGACGCGCAGCGCGTCCCCCGCAAACACGTCGTGCACGCGCTCGAGTTCATACATGTAGTTCTTGTCTGAACGGTC
>CAJFNH010000121.1 GCA_904394195.1 Candidatus Gallimonas caecicola | reverse complement strand
CCAGGATCGACGGCGTATCGTCTGTAAGCATCAGCTTTATGAGCCAGCGCATGTCCATCGAGGCAGACGAAAACCGCTTTGACGAGATCATGGATCAGGTTGCAAAAACATGCAGAAAGGTCGAGCCGGACTGCCGTATCATCCGCTGAAGCGTTTATTTTGAGAATTTATAGACTATGAAAGGCTATTCGTTCAGCAAAAAGGAAAAGCGGATGCTGGCGCGCATCATTGCGGCGCTCGTCATGTTCGCAGCCGTCTTTATCGTAGATAAGACGCTTGTGCTCGGCAATGTGTTTTCCGGTCCGGCGGCATGGGTATTCCCCTTTTGCCTGTATCTTGTCATCTATCTTTTGATCGGATACGATGTTCTGTGGCGCGCTGTCCGCAATATCGCCCACGGACAGGTATTCGACGAGAATTTTCTCATGTGCGTGGCGACGCTGGGCGCCTTTGCCCTCGCTATCTACCGCGGCGCGACCGGACAGGAGATCGAGGGCTTTGACGAGGCGTGCGCCGTGCTCCTGTTCTATCAGGTCGGCGAGTTCTTCCAGAGCTATGCGACGGGAAAGTCCCGGAAATCTATCGCAAAACTGATGGATATCCGCCCTGACTATGCCAACGTCAGACGGGGAGAACATGTAGAACAGGTCGATCCCTCCGAGGTGAAGATCGGCGAAATCATCGTAGTCAATCCCGGCGAAAAAATCCCGCTGGACGGTGTGATCGCAGCGGGCGCATCCACGCTCGATACGAAGGCGCTGACCGGTGAGTCGCTTCCGCGCGACGTACATGCGGGAGACGAGATCATCAGCGGTTGCGTCAATCTTACTTCACAGCTCGAAGTACGCGTCACAAAGGAATTTTACGATTCCACCGTCTCCAAGATCCTGGAGCTTGTGGAAAACGCCTCCGAACAAAAATCCAGAGCGGAGAACTTCATTACCCGCTTTGCGAAATATTACACCCCCACCGTCGTCATTGTCGCCCTCCTGCTTGCCGTCATCCCGGGGCTCATCACCGCAGACTGGTCGACATGGATCTACCGCGCGCTCTCCTTCCTGGTCGTGTCCTGCCCCTGCGCGCTCGTCATCTCCATTCCCCTCTCCTTCTTTGCGGGCATCGGCGCCGCATCCCGCTACGGCATCCTCGTCAAAGGCTCCAACTATCTTGAAAAATTCAATCAGGCAAACACGTTTGTGTTTGACAAGACGGGTACGCTCACCAAGGGCAACTTCGCCGTAAAAGAGGTCGTTCCCGCCGCACGGCGTGAGGAGATCCTGCACCTTGCCGCCATTGCCGAACAGGATTCAAGCCACCCCATCGCCCGCTCCGTCGTCGCCTGCTACGGAAAAACTGCGGAGAGCGGATATATGCTCACAAACGTTGCCGGCGAGGGCATCATCGCCACGCGCGGCAAAGAGGTCATCCTGTGCGGCAACGAAAAACTCATGCAGGCGCACGCGGTCGCATTTGAACGCCAGAGCCGGCTGGGTACCGTCGTCTATGTGGCGAAGAACGGCGAATATATCGGCTACATCCTCATTGCCGACGAACTTAAACCGGAGACAAAAGAGGTGATCAGCGAACTCAACGCGATGGGTTGCAAGACCGTCATGCTCACGGGCGACAACGAGGCGATCGCAAAGAGCGTTGCCGCCGAAGCCGGCGTCACAGCATACAAAGCGTCCCTTTTGCCACAGAACAAGGTGGAAGAAGTGGAGAAGATGCTCTCCGAAAAGAAGAAGTCAGACGTTCTTTGCTTCGTGGGCGACGGCATCAACGACGCGCCCGTCCTGATGCGTTCGGATGTGGGCATCGCCATGGGCGGTGTGGGCAGTGATGCCGCGATCGAGGCGTCCGACATTGTGCTCATGAAGGACGACCTGCGCGGAATCCCTCTCGCCAAGCGCATCGCAAAAAAGACGATGACCATCGTCTTTGAAAATATTGTTTTTTCTCTCGTCATCAAAATCGCAATCCTCATCCTTTCCGCATTCGGGATCGCCAACATGTGGGTCGCCGTGTTCGGAGACGTCGGCGTTGCCGTGCTCGCCATCCTCAACGCCATGCGCGTCAACAGCAGATATGAAAAAAAGAAGAAGGCGTGAACACGGATCACAGCGGGTATCGTTTTATCTCCTGCGCCGATCACGGCTCTCCTCATCCGAAAATACGGACCTTGCAAGAAGTCCGTATTTTTATTTGCCGTCGAGCCCTCCCTGCGGTCGGGAGCTTCGTCGGCGGAGTTGCTCCCCGCCCCTTCCACGCTCGTCCCTTCGCCGCCTCCTCGCGCGGAATCGAAGGAATTTTCGATTTGTCGCGGCACCAAAAAAGGCAGGGGCGAAAACCCCTGCCTTTTTTGGTGCCGTCGATCGGAATCGAACCGATACGGGGTCGCCCCCGACAGATTTTGAGTCTGTTGCGTCTGCCAGTTTCACCACGACGGCGCAAAAGGAAGATGAAACATGAGAATTATAGTACAGTTTTCAGGAAAAAGCAAGCGATTTTTCTGTTTTTCTTGCAAAAACAAACAAAGCATGGTACAATATCAGCATGGACAAACTTATTCTCATTGACGGCAACAGCCTTTTAAACCGCGCATACTATGCAATGGCGGTTTTTTCCACCAAGGACGGGCTTCCGACCAACGGGATCTTCGGCTTTGTCAAGCTGCTCTTCAAAATCCTTGAGGACGAAAAGCCACGATATCTCGTTGTTACTTTCGACGTACACGAGCCCACTTTCCGCCATAAAATGTATGCGGACTATAAGGCAACGCGCAAACCCATGCCGGAAGACCTTGTGGTGCAGGTGCCCGTCCTCAAAGAACTGCTTACCGCCATGGATATCCGCATCCTGGAAAAAGCGGGCTATGAGGCGGACGATCTGATCGGCACCCTTTCGCGTGCCTTTCCCGAAACGGAAACGCTCATCTATACGGGCGACCGCGACAGCTACCAGCTCATCGACGAACATACGAGCGTCTGTATGACCAGGCGCGGCGTAAGCGACGTCGACCGGCTGACGCAGGACAACTTCTATATCAAAGAAGGAATTACCCCCGCGCAGGTCATCGATCTGAAAGCGCTGATGGGCGACGCATCCGACAATATCCCGGGCGTCAAAGGGATCGGCCCCAAGGGCGCGCTTTCTTTGCTGCAGCAATACCGGACGCTCGACGGCGTCTATGCGCATCTCGAGGATATCTCCGCCTCCGTACAAAGAAAGCTATGCGAAAACAGAGAGAACGCATATCTGTCCCGTACGCTTGCGACCATTGATACGCATGTTCCGATCGAGCTGTCACTTGAGGAATGTGAACTGCATCTCCCCTTCCCGGAGAAGGCGCGCGAAGCTTTTGCAAAGCTGGAATTCCGCTCCTTGGTGGAAAGCGATTATTTTCCGGAGCGCCAGAAAACGAACATCGAACTGGTCGACTGCACGCAGGCAGACCTCAATGCACTGACGAAAACATTTGCACAGCTTTGCGAATTTTCATTCAGTCTTGAAGAAGAAGGCGTTCACATTTCTGACGGAACGCGCGAGTACCTGTTCCGTCTGCGCGATAACTTTCTTGTACCCGGATTTTTTCTCTCCGAACTGAAATCTCTTCTGGAAGCGCTTTTTTCGGCGGGAAAGAGAGCGATCCTCACCGATATCAAAGCGACAGCGCACTTTCTGGACGAAATCGGCGTCTCCCTTGCCTGCGAAGCGGAAGATCTCTCCCTTCTGCGCTATCTTTCCGATTCCAACCTGCGCCCTTCTGCGGCAAAAGACCTGGCAAAAGATTACTCCATCCCTGCAGAAAACTGTGCTTATGCGCTGCTCGTTGCCTACCGCGACGCGCTGCAGCGCAACAGAGAAGAGGACAAAAAACTCTACCGCGAGCTTGAACTCCCCCTGGCATATGTACTGCTCGATATGGAACGGACGGGCGTGCGGGTGGATATGAGTAAATTTCCTGTGTTTTCCGAGCGCTTCAAAGCGGAAATGGACGCGCTCTCCAAACGCATCTTCGAACTTGCGGGCGTGACGTCCTTCAACCTCAATTCTCCTTTTCAGCTCTCGGAAATCCTGTTTGAGAAGCTGGGATACAGCGCGCGGGGCTTCAAGAAAAATATCCGCGGCGGCTATTCGACAAGCGCGGATGTGCTTGAAAAACTTGCACAGGAGCATGAGATCGCCCGTCTCATTCTGAAATACCGCGAAGTGCAGAAACTTCAGTCCACCTATGTGGACGGCATCCGCCCCCTCGTAAAGGGCGATATCATTCATACGACGTACTACCAG
>CAJFNH010000120.1 GCA_904394195.1 Candidatus Gallimonas caecicola | reverse complement strand
CCACCACCTCGTTCTGGCCGATCACGTCGCGACGGATCTGCTTGAATATGTTCTCGCACTGCTTGCTGAATTGCAGGATGCTTTCTTCTGATACCATAAGTTTGTGTCTCCGTAAAATAATTTAAATGATCGTACCGTAATAAGAATCGATTATATTCTGCAGATATTCGGGCACTTCACCGCCGGAGCTGATGATCTCCTGGTACTGCTGCAGATATTGTTCATAATAATCACGGTAATAACCTTCGCCGTCGATGATCTGATTGCCTCCCTCGTATCTTCCGCCGCCTTCCTGGCTCGGATCGTCCTCGCCGCCGGAAGACCCGTTTTCTCCGGATTCCTGCGGTTCATCCGTAGGCGCATCGGGATCGGTCTCTGCGGGTTGATCGGATTCGCCGTCCGAGGAGTTCAGCTCTACAAAATAGGCATAGTATGTGACGATCATTTCGCCGTCCTCCGTAACGGTCACCGTGCCGTCCTCGTTATCGGCAAGCAGCGCGTCGATATCGAGGATATCCTGCCGGACAGGCTGTTCCACACCGTCGCTCCAGGTGAGGAATGCCCACTCTTCGTCTGCGATCGCCGAGACGAGCTCGGCGGTGTCGCCGTCGCGCAGAAGCTGATCTTCCAACCCCTCGATCATGCCGCCCATGCCTTCGATCGCCTCGCTGATATTGCCCATTTCGTCGACCGCAAGTCCGATCACCTTGTACGAAACCGTATAATAGACCTCTTTCCCGGGCGGATCGATGATATCGTCGACGGGATTGTCAATGATATCATTCTGCGCAAGCGCGGTGACAACGGTCATGGACGCGCCGCAAAGGAACATGACGGATGCAAACACCAACGCCGCAACGGGCACGGCAAGTTTCACCTGCCCGGCGGAAACGCGCTCTGCGCTGGCGAGGGCGTCTTCGCGCTGGCGAAGGGCAATAAAGGATGTATCGTGCTCCAGCTCGAGCATGGTGATCAGGCGCTCTTCCAGGCCGAGGCGATCCACACGCTGCGCAATGGCCTTTGCCGTGGGACGATATTTTTTGTAATAGAACAGGGGCGTGGCAGCCGCAAGCACAAGTGCAAACGCGGCGATCGCCACCCACAGCAGCCAGTCAACATTCGTGAGCCACATGACAAGCACCAGCACGCAGTACACGACAAGCGCAAGCGCGATTGCAAGGAGCAGCGACTTTGCGATGCCCTCTTTGGCGAGACGGTCATAGAACTTTTTGAATGTCTTTTTTTCGTTCATAAGTTACCTCTGCAATTTGTTGAATTTTTTGGAATATTTTGGTTGTTGCCTGTAAACACGCGACGCCGGGGTCGCAAAAAACGACCCCGTGCCGCCCGGCCGACAAGCGGCCGAATGTTCAGATTCAGTTGGTCTGCGTATCCGTTCCGGCGCTTTCGCCTTCCGATCCGTCCTCCGATCCTGCAGGCGTGAACACCCACACCGTGACGACGTCATTCAGCTCTTCGTCCTGCGTCCAGTGCCAGTAACCCGCAATGTTGACGGTGACGCTCGCGCTGCCGACCGGTATGCTCACTTCGCCGACGCCTGCAAAGCCGTCGTCGGTATCGTTTGCAGGAGGCGTGCTCTCCGAATACAGATAGATCGCCGCCCCAAGCAGATCGTCGTTCCCTGCGCCGATGCCCGCAACCAGCGCCTGCAGGTCTTCCAGCGAGCCGCCGTAGTAGATGGCCTCGAGATCGGAATTAGAGTTCTCATTTATCATGAGGAACGCATTCGCGCCGATCGTCTTCAGCGCGTTGCCCTCGATGACGATGGTCGTAAGTCTGGGAATACCGGCGGTCGACGTGTCAGTGCTGGGATGGAAGAGGTATGCGGGAATGTGCGTGACCTCTTCGCCGAAGTAGACCGTAAAGCCCTCGTTCACGGAGTTACCGGAATTATTGAACAGATAAGACGAGTGAACAAAGTCGGCGCAATTCTCCGCATCCCAGTAGACCGTCTCCAGTCTTGACGTACCGTAGAACACCCGAACGCCCATCGAAGTCACCGTGGAGGGAACGTTGACGGTCGTCAGTCCGGAACAATTATAGAACGCATAGGCGCCGATCGTCTTCAGACCTTCGGACAAGGTAAGACTCGTGATCTCTGTGCAATCCTGGAAGGCGTACGTCCCGATCTCCGTAACGGTTGCGCCGATGGAAACGCTTAACAGCCCCGAGCAGCCGTCGAACGCGTAGTCGCCGATGGAAGTGACCCCGCTGGGAATGGTAACGCTTGTCAGCTGCGTGTTATCCTGGAAGGCGTAGTCGTAAATGCCGTAGGACTTGCCGTTAAACGATGCGGGAAGGGTGATGGCGGTATTCGTTCCGACATATCCGATCAGCCAGACGTCCGTTCCGTCGTCGTAGAAGATGAAGCCGTCCTGCGTGGTCGTCAGATTGGTGGCGTTGGGATCGGTCGTAACCAGAATGGCGTTTGCCGCCACGCCGCCGTTTCCGCTGTCCCCCGCCGTGATCGTGAGCGAGGAGAGGTTGACGACGACCCGCAGCTTGGCGCAGTTTTTAAAGGCGTTGCTGCCGATGGACTTCACATTTGCGGGAACGGTGAACTGGACGAACGACGCGCAGTTTTCGAAGGCTTGAGACCCGATTTCCGTAACGCTTGCGGGAAGGTCGATGCCGGTGAGCGAGGTGCAGTAGCGGAACGCTCCTTCCCCGATGGTCTCCACCTTATCCCCCAGGAAGACCACGTTTTTGATCTTCGCCGCGTTGCTGGCGGAAGAAGCGCCTGCCAGATACGCCGGGATGGAAGTGACGTCCTCGCCGATATGCAGCGTGATGCCGCCGTCGCCCGCATTGCGGAGGAGACATGAGGATGAGCCGAAGTCCTCGCAATCGACGACGTTAAAGTAGACGTCTTTCAGCGCGCTGCAACCGTTAACAAGATATATACCGCCCGTGGAAGTTGTCGAGCCGTCGGGCTTCAATCTGAACGTGGTCGTATGTGCGGGAATGGTGACGGTCGTCAGCGCGGTGCACCCTCCGAACACGCCCCCTTTATCCCCGCCAGCCAGCGCGAACGCAAGCGAATATTCGGTCTCGTCCCCTTCCGCGGGCTCTGCAAAGTCGACCGTCTGCAGCGCCGTGCAACCGATGAACGCTGCGCCCTCGATGGCGGACACCGTAAGAGGAATGGTGACGCTTGTGATGGTCGTGTTGCCCGCAAAGGCGCCGATGCCGATGGAGGTGACGCCCTCCGCAAAGGTCACGCCCGTGCCCGTGCCGCGGTATGCCGAGAGCACGCGCTCCGTCCTCTGCCCGTCCGTATAGCGATCGAGATAGATGGCGTCGTTCATGATGGAGGTCAGCGTGGCGTCGCCATCCGCCGGGGCGGAAGCGGTTGCGTTGCTCTGCAGCGCCGTGCAGCCTTCGAAGACGTTCCTGTTGAGCAGGCGCACCGTAGCGTTGTTGAACGTGACGTTGGCAAGCTGCGTGCAGCCCGCAAACGTCTGCGCGGGAAGGAATACGACCCCCGCGGGAATGTTGACGGACGTCAACGCCGTGCAGTTCATGAACACGCCGCCTTCGACCTGATAGAGAGCCGCATATGAATCGCCGGTATCGCATGCCTCCCCGAGATTGACAAGGCTCTCGGGAAGATGAATCTGCGCAAGCGACGTACAGCCGGAGAACGCATACTGCAAGATCTGCGTGATGGCGTCGTTCAAGGTGACGCTCTGCAATGCCGTGCAACCCGAGAAGGTGTATTCGCGCACAATGGAGGGCGAATCCCATGTGACACCCGTGACGCCGGTGCCGGCAAAGGCGTACGCGCCGACATAATCGACGGATTCCGGGATCGTGAAGGACTGCGCAAGCAACGTGCAGCCGTTGAAGGCGCGGGCTCCGATGCCGAGCAGCGCGGAAGTTCCGTCTGCCAGCCCTTCAATGGTCACGGACGCCAGGCCGACGCAGCCGCTGAATGCGTCCGGTCCGATCGCCTTGACGCTTGCAGGGATCGTGATGGAGGTAAGCCCCGAGCCGACAAAGGCGCCATTGTTCGATGCCGATGTACCTAACAAATTGCTTGAGGTAATCGAAGTAGAAGATGAACTTCCCCCCGCCGAAGTATGGCTGTCGGTGATATTCTGACTTACACCAAGGTTGAGCAGCCCGTCGGGCAGAGTGATGGAAGTGAGCGACGTGCAGTTTTCGAATGCACGCGGATAGATCGCCGTAACGTTTGCACCGAGCGTAACGCTGCTGAGCGCCGTGCATCCGGAAAAATTATACTTTGCGATCGACGTCACGCCGATGGGAAGCGTAATATTTCCGAGCGACGTGCA
>CAJFNH010000119.1 GCA_904394195.1 Candidatus Gallimonas caecicola | reverse complement strand
CGGACGGCGACGCAGCCTTTTTTGGCATCATAGGTGAAGGTGCCCCGCCTTGTCTTGATGTGAACGACGTCGCCCAAAGCCTCCATGCCGATGACCGTGCCCATGGAGACATGCAGCGCATACCAGCCGTACAGCGCAAGATATGCGACCAGCAAGACGGGCGTGACGATCCAGAATCCGATATAGCCCGCAAAGGCAAACACGGCGCACACCATGATCGCCGGGATCGCTACACAGCTTGCAATGACAAACCACTTTTTTATGCGGCGCACAAAGCGGATGATCGTGGGCTGCTCTTTCATGACCGCGCCTCCGCATACCAGACGCGGAACTGCGCAATGGTCTCACCTGCGCAGTGTGCCTCGCAGATCGCTCCGTCCGCGCAGTCCTCCCGGATAAAGGACAGCTGCGCCCCCTCCTTTGCCTGCCGGACATAAGCGATCTGAAATGCCGTCACAAGGCGGGAAGAGAGCTCGTCCATTGAAAAACAGTCAAAGAAAAAATCGGCATAGCGCGCATTGTTGGCGTGAAAATAGTGGTCGCAATGGCTGTTCGCCACCGTCATACGGGAAACTTCCCGCCCCTCGCGCACCCGCGGGATCTTCCATGCGGGCGGCTCGACCGCCTTTTCCGCACGGTAAGGACAGCGTTCGTGCACTTCCCCCATATGGTCGGGCGTGAGCAGAGAAAAATTCTTCAGATCGACCAGACACCAACGGGAAGCGATGGCAGCCACCTGCTCCTGTCCGCACAGCAGCTTGTAATCGCGCTCAAAGAATACATGGCGCGGCGGGAGCGGCCACGTTTCGACGGTCACTTTTTCGCCCAAGCGCACGGGGCGCTCCAGTTTACAGTAGGTGTTGACGATGATAAACCCAAGTCCGCGCGGGCGCAGATCGTCGTACCCGAAACCGAGCTCGTCCGCACTCAAGCAGGCGGATTCCTGCACGATGCCGAGCAGCGAAGACGGCCGCAGTTCGTCCTTGAAATCAAAGTCGGAATATCGGAGATCATAGCTCCTGATATGGGAATACACGCTCATATTCCGGATTATAACACGCGCGCGCGGGAAAGTCAAACAAATCGCCGCTTCAGCCGGAGGATGCCGCTGCCAAAAATGCGAGCGTGCCCGCACAGATGGTCTCCGCAAGCCGCTGCCGGTATTCTTCGGTGACGAGCAGCGCCTCATCCTCGGCATTGGACAAAAAACCACATTCCACGATCACGGAAGGATAGTCCGAGCAGTTGAGCACATAATAATCGCCCTTGAGCGCCTCGCTCGTCCGGACGCACTCCGGCATACTGTTGAGCGCCGTCTGAATGGCGCAAGCGAGCGTGTGCGACAGGGCGCTGTCCTCACGGAAAAAAACCTGCGCGCCCCTGCGCGAAGAGAGCGGAAAAAAGTTCTGATGCACGGAAATGACGGCTGCAGGCGCATTGTCCGCAATGATCTCGGCGCGCCGGAGCATATCCCGCCGCTTGTAGCCCTCCGTTGCCGTGCCGTACAGCCCCGCCTGCGTCGGACGCGTCTGCACGACAAGAAATCCCGCCTCCTCAAACTCCGCCTGCAGCAGCCTTGACAGCGCCAGGTTGATATCGCTCTCCTTCGTCCCCGTCACCCTTCCGACGACCCCGCCGTCCACCCCGCCGTGCCCCGCATCGATGACGATGGTCAGGCGAGTACTGCCCGCCGCCGTCTGGGTGAGCGCATAGAGACACACCCCCGCCGTAACGGCGATGGACAGCATAATGGCGAGAAACCCGAAGAGCACGCGGTGGCGAAAAAGGAAGGCTTTCATAGCGCTATTCTATGCGGACGAGCCCTGAAACATGCTGCCGCCCGCGCTTTGCGGCATCAAAAAAGAGCGGAAGTCCCGCCCTTTTCATGTACTTATCCGTCTGTCAGGTGACGACGCGCAGCACCGTATCGACATGGGCAACGCCTTCAAGCGCATTGATGCGCGCGACCGCGGCGCGCACGGAGAGTTCGCGCGTTTCATGCGTGACGATGACGAGCGGCACCTTGCCGTCCTCACACGCGGGCTTTTGCATAAGTTCCACAATGGAAATATTGTGTTTGCCGAATACCGCCGTGATCCTGGCAAGGATACCCGGCCTGTCCTCTACAGTCAGGCGCATATAATAGGCACTCTTGAAATCGCTGACGAATTTGGTATCCTTATCCGCTCCGGCCGTATTCTTGAAAGTGGAATACTTGTTCTCGGTATGCGTAGCGGCATAGATGATATCGGAAACGATGGCACTGCCCGTGGGAAGCGCGCCGGCGCCCCTGCCGTAGAGCATGACATCGCCCACCGAATCGCCCGTCAGGAAGACGGCATTGAAACTGTCGTTGACGGAAGCGAGCGGATGCCCCTTGCGCACGAATGCAGGGTGCACGCGCACTTCGATGCCCGCCTCCGACTGTTTTCCGATGGCAAGCAATTTGAGCATATACCCCAGTGCCCTGCCATCCGCGATGTCCTCCGCCGACACGCCCGAGATCCCCTCGCGGAAGATCTTGGAAAAGGGAACTTTGGTATGGAAGGCGAGTGAAGAGAGAATGGAGAGTTTGTATGCCGCGTCATACCCTTCGACATCCGCCGTCGGATCCGCCTCCGCATAGCCCAGGCGCTGCGCCTCTTTCAGGCACTCTTCATAGGAAGACCCCTCTTCGTTCATCCTGGTGAGGATATAGTTGGTCGTACCGTTGATGATGCCGATCATGGACGTGATCTCGTTTGCCTGCACGCCGTCCAGAAGGGTGCGGATGATGGGCACGCCGCCCACGCAGCTCGCTTCAAAGTAAAGCCCCGCGTTCTGGCGCTTTGCCGCACGTTCCAGCTCGTGAGAATACTTGCAGAAGAGTTCTTTGTTGGAAGTGACCACCGTCTTGCCCGCATTGAGCGCCGCAAGCACATATTCGCGCGCGGCGTCCACCCCGCCGATCACTTCGACGACGATATTGACGTCCGGATCGGAGACGATCTCTGCAATGTTGGAAGCGATCTTGTCGGAAGGCACACCGAGCGCACGGGCGCGCTCACGGTTGAGTTCGAGCACGCTCTCCACCACGATATCCACGTTCTGGGTGCGCTGATAAAATTCCCTGTGCTGCGTGAGGATCTGATAGGTCCCGCCGCCCACAACGCCAAGCCCGAGAATGGCAACGCCCACTTTCTTCATAAATTTTCCTCCGAACTGTTCAGATCATACAAATACTTGAGCCCGTCGAGCGTGAGCATCTTGTCGATGACGTCGATGCAACCCGTCTCCTTCGCGATCGTCTCGGAAAAACCGCCCGTCGCAATGGTCATGACGTCGCCCGTTCCCAGCTCCTTCCTGATCTTTCTGACGATAAATTCCACAAGCCCCGCAAAGCCGAATACGATGCCCGCCTGCATGTTGGTGACGGTGTTGGTGGCAATGACGCTCTTGGGTGCTTCTATCTCCACGCGGGGCAGCTTTGCCGTGCCCGATACCAGGCTGTCGAGCGCGCCCTTGATGCCGGGCGCAATGACGCCGCCGACAAATTCGCCGTCGTCGCGCAGGATATTGAAGGTGGTCGCGGTGCCGAAGTCGATGACGATCATGGGCTTGCCGCAGCCGTACTTTTTGAGCGCGGAGACATTGTTGACGATGCGGTCGGCGCCCACTTCGTGCGCGTTGTCCACCCGCATGCGCAGCCCCGTCTTCATGCCGGGCGCGATCTGTTTGGGGATAAACCCGAAATAGACGCGCAGCATGTGCTCGATGGTGTAATCGAGCGAGGGCACGACGGAGGAGAAGATACCCCCCGTCACCTGGCCCGCCGCGATGCCGTTGAAGCGGAGCATCTCGGTGAGCTGTGCGCCGTATTCGTCCGACGTGCGCTTGAGATCGGTGGACACGCGGAAGGAGATCCTGCGCTCCGCTCCGTCATAGACCGCATACTTGATATTGGTATTGCCGACGTCGATGCAGATGATCATACTTTTCTCTTTTTTCCGACAAACTGCTTTTCCGCGATGCGGATGACCGCATTCAATGCGGGAGCAAGCACAAGGTTGATGGCAAATTCAATAAAGAAATTATAGGTGACAAACACAAGGATGATGACCGCGATCGCAGAATCGTAGCCCAGCCCGTACTGCACGGAAGCCTCGCGGACGGCGCCGCTCATGCACAGAAGCCCGAGGATGAACAGCCCCGTATTGACGACGGGCGCCGCGGCAGACGCCGCAAAGACCGCCGCCTTACGGTGTCCGGCAAGCGCGCGGTAGAGAAGTCCGCTCACCAGCCCTGCCCCCGCCGTTTTGAGCAGACAGACAAGGGCGATGACGACGGGCTGTTCGTTGAACAGAAACAAAAA
>CAJFNH010000118.1 GCA_904394195.1 Candidatus Gallimonas caecicola | reverse complement strand
GAACAGCACGCCTTCCGTCACCACCATCAGCTCATATTCGAACAGACGGCGGGTCAGGTGCTTCCAGCCGCTTTCGGGCGAAATGAACTCGCCGAACCACAAAAGTTCCACGGGCGTGCGCAGATCGAGATGGATCATCTTACTTTTTGATACTTACGCATTCCCTTACGGGATTGCATGTTTCCTCCCCGTCGTTTACAATGATTGTATCATATTTCGGTCGGGTTTGCAACGGCTGAAAGGAAAAAACGATAAAATTGGGGGAGGAAGGCAAAAATGAAGTCCGAACGGACAAAAGGATTTTGGAGAAAAGGCATGTCATTCTTACTTTGTGTTCCGCTGGCAGCGGGGGTGCTGGGCGGCTGTACGCCCGAGCAGGAGGAGCCGCAGACATCGGGAAGCGTGCAGCAGTCGCAGGTGCAGGACAGCGCGCCCGTCACCTTCACGGGGCTGGGCGAGACGGTCATCACGGACGGCTATGCGGCGAACGGTCTGGAAAAGGAGATCGGCTATCTGCTCTTTCTGGACGCCGACAGGCTGCTCGCCAACTTCTACGCCAACTCCGCGCTGGGCAGCAACGGCGCGTCGAGCTACGGCGGCGGCTGGGAGGGCGCGCTCATCGGCGGGCATACGATGGGGCACTATCTCACGGCGCTTGCGCAGGCGATCGCCAATGCGGGCACGCCGGAGGAGGACCGCACCCGCCTTACCGAGCGGCTTGAATATGTGGTGAGCGAACTGGAAAAGTGCCAGAACAACTACGACGCCGAGCACGGCGCCAAAGAGGGCTTTTTGTGGGGGGCGCGCGTGCTGAACGCCTCCAACGTGGAGCTGCAGTTTGACAACGTGGAGCAGGGCAGGGCGGACATCAACACGCAGGCGTGGGTGCCGTGGTACACCATGCAACCATGCACAAGATCATCGCGGGGCTGCTGGACGCCTATACGCTTGCGGGCAGCGAGCGGGCGCTCTCCGTCGTCAACCAAACTGGGCGACTGGGTGTATGAGCGCGTGAGCGGCTGGACGAGCAGCACGCAGCGCACCGTGCTCTCCATCGAGTACGGCGGCATGAACGACTGCATGTACAATCTGTATGCCGTCACGGGGGAGGAAAAGTACGCCGCAGCCGCCCATATGTTCGACGAGGCAGACCTCTTCGAGGACGTGCTGATGGGCAACGACAACTACCTGAACGGCAAGCACGCCAACACCACCATCCCCAAGATCATCGGCGCGCTCAACCGCTATCTCACGGCGGACGGAAAGACCATCGGCGGCGAGTTCGTGGACGCGACGGAGTACCTCACCGTCGCAGAAATGTTCTGGGAGCGCGTGACGGCGCACCATACCTATATCACGGGCGGCAATTCGGAGTGGGAGCACTTCGGCATGGACGACGTGCTCGACGCCGAGCGCACCAACGCCAACTGCGAGACGTGCAACACCTACAACATGCTCAAGCTCTCGCGCATGCTCTTCTCCGTCACCAGGGACAAGAAGTATCTCGATTTCTACGAGAACACCTACATCAACGCCATCTGGTCGTCGCAGAATCCCGATACCGGCATGACGATGTACTTCCAGCCCATGGCAACGGGGTATTTCAAAGTGTATTCGTCGGAGGAAGAACACTTCTGGTGCTGCACGGGCAGCGGCATGGAGAGTTTCACCAAGCTGAACGACAGCATCTATTACGACGCGGGCAATGCGACCTATGTCTCCTTATATGTGAGCTCTTCCTACCGCTCGGACGGCGTGGCGCTCACGCAGACGGCGGACCTTGAAAATTCGGACACCGTCACCCTGCGCGTGGAGGAGGGCTTCACCGTGCTGCGCCTGCGCCGGCCCGACTGGACGGCGAAGTTCGAAGTGTATGTGAACGGCGCGCAGGTCGAAGGCGGGGCGCGGGACGGCTTTGCCTCGGTGGACGTGCGCGCGGGCGACGAGGTGCGCGTCGAGCTGGGAAAGACGGTGACGGCGCATAATTTGCCCGACGGCGAAAATACCTATGCCTTCAAGTACGGCCCCTATGTGCTCTCGGCAGAGCTGGGCACGCACAACATGACGCAGGGCACGACGGGCGTCAACGTGAGCATCCCCGCCGCTGCGGAGGGGGATGAGACGTACACCGTCGGCGCGGACAGCGTGCAGGACTTCATGGCGGATATCAACGCGCACATGGTGCGCGGCGAGGACGGCAAGTTCACCCTTGCCTGCGAGAACGGAACGCTCACCTATTCCTATCACTTCCGTCAGCATACGCAGCGCTACGGCATCTACTTCCGCTTTGCGGCATCGGGCGCGCAGGAGCCGGAAGTGACCAATCCGACCAACGCATGGGAGCGCTGCGACACCGTGCAACCCGGCTACGGGCAGTATGAATCGGACGAGCTGCACGACATGCAGACGGGCGGCTCGCAGGGGGTCACGAGCGACGGCACCTATCGCTACGCCACGCAAGGTGGGTGGTTCTCCTACCGCATGATCGTGCGCAAGGGGGTGCGCAACCGCCTGCTCGTCTCCTTCCGCAAGGCGGACAACGGCAAGACCATCCGCATCACGGCGGGCGATACCGAACTGTACAGCGCGACGCTCGACTATGCGGGCGACGAGGCGGAATATCAGGTGGAAGTCATGATCCCCGTCTCCGTTGCAAACGGGGCGCAGGGCGTCACGGCGAACGGCGCGAGCTGTGACGTGCTCACCTTCACTTTTGCGGGCGTGGACGGCGCGGAATCGGCAAAAGTGTGTACCTTCCTCTATACGCAGGCGCTCGTAAACAATCTCGCTTACTTTGTGGATTGCGGCGACTACGACCCGACGACGGTCTCGGAGGGGGACATGCTGGGCGTCTACAATTCGGTCACCGAGCAGGTGTACGGCGCGGACGCCGTCACGGGTATGATGTGGGGCATCTACGATATGCACGCCGCCAACATCGCCGGGACGCCCGCAAAGGGCATCGGCACCAACAGCACCTGGGCGAACGAATATGCCGCGGGCGACGGCGTGAGCAAGACGCAGACGGACCGCTACACCAAAAATCAGACGGAGAACGGCGTCGCGCGCAATCTGCACTACAGGTTTGAGCTGCCCGACGGCACCTATACCGTCAAAGTGTATTTTGTCGACCCGTGGGGCGTCTCCAAAAACCCTGCGGTGAGCGCAGAGGGGCAGGTAAAACTCACGGGCTGCGCCATGGATACCGAGCTTTCCTTTACGGTGATCGTGACGGACGGCACGCTGGACCTGGACTTCACTTCCTCCGACCTGTGCATCAATCTTGCCTATATCATCATTGAATTTGCCGACTGACGGGGAATGAGGAGGGGCGCGGCACGCATCCTGCGTGCCGCGCCCTTTCTTGGCGTCTGCGCGCCGTGTCCCGCGGCTTGTGCTCTTGCAACGAATTTGCCGTGAAATGATATTTTCCCTCTTTACAACGGGGCGCGCCTATGGTATAATGACGGCACAATATGCCTGCGGGCAGAAAGGGGAGGTGTCACATGGATCTGGAATTTGCAAAAGAGGAGCTCACCCGCTTTCTCAATGAGGAACTGGAATTGAGTTTCGAATATGATTATGAACATGACCGCGATGAGGACGAGGGGCATCTGCGGGCGGCGTGCGCCATCCGCCTTGACGGGCACGACGACCATGTGTTCTGCGACATGGACGTGTACGAGAACGGCTCCTTCGGCGTGGACTTCGTGTTCGACAAGCTCGACGCCTCGCCCGAGGTGTACAAGCTGCTCTCCGACTACAACAGCGCTTCCGTCTGGCTGACGGCAATGTTGCGCGAGGACGGTTTTCTGGTGCTGCGCTACAATGTGATGGCGCTCACGGAAGAATGCCTGGACGACAACGTGCGGGGCTTGTTCGATGAACTCGTCTCGGACGAGCTCCGGCCGCTGCTTGCGGCGCTCACTGCGCGTACGCACGACTGAAAGGGGCGGGCACACGCCGTCCCCACATGTCAAAAAAAGGGCGGGCACGCGCAGCCGCGCGTGCCCGCCGCACAACAAAAAACTCACGCATGGAGCGTGAGTTTTTTGTTTTCGGGCAGGTTATTCCTTGCCCGCCATCTTCTTGTAGCCTGCCAGGCGCTCCATCGAGGATTCCTCTGTCTTCTTGAAGAGCTCCTCGGCAACGGCGGGCTGCGTCTTCTTGAGGGAAGCGTAGCGCGTCTCGCCGAGGATGAACGCCTGGTAATCGCCCGTGGGATCCTTGGAATCGAGGACGAAGGGGTTCTTGCCTTCCTTGGCAAGTTCGGGGTTGTAGCGGAAGAGCTGCCAGTAACCGCAGTCGACTGCCGCCTTCTCCTCTGCCTGCGACTTCGTCATGTTGATGCCGTGGTTGATGCAGGGCGCGTAGCAGATGATGAGGGAAGGTCCGTGG
>CAJFNH010000117.1 GCA_904394195.1 Candidatus Gallimonas caecicola | reverse complement strand
CCGCGGAATCCCCGGGCAGACGGTCGATCTCCGTGACTTTATAGCCGTTCTTTTCGGCATAGCGGCAGTACATGCGGTAGAGCATCTGGCACCAGTCGCATGCCTCGGTGCCGCCCGCGCCCGCATGCAGGGACATGAGCGCATTGGAGCCGTCATACTTGCCGCGCAAAAGCGCCCGGATGCGCATCTCCTCGATGTCCTTTTCCGCTGTCGCCATCATTTTGTCGAGCTCGGGGACGAGCTCCTCATCGCCCGATTCCTCGATGAGGTCGATGACCTCGCCCGCGTCGTCGAGTGCCTTCCTGCTCTTTTCATAGGAGGCGATCTTGCTCTCATTGGAGGAGATCTCCCGCCCGATCCTGGCGGAACGTTCAAGATCCTGCCACACTTCGGGCTTTTCCTGCTCGGCCTTGAGCGCCTTCAGCTGCTCCACCCGGTTGTCGATATCGAGCGCATACTTTGCCTCGCCGAGAGTATCCTCCAGCGCCTTGATACGCAATCTGTAATCGTCTGCTTTGAACATAAGGTTTCCTTGATCGATGATAAACGTGCAAAAGTGCCCTTGCTATAATGATGACGCAAGCAGGGTTTCCCTGCGCCGCGGGACTCAATTTGCGCATACCTGCGCTTATGGGGAAAGAGTGAATTGGCGCGAGTTAAAATGTAAGCCCTGAAAATCGCGCCAAGAGGGAAAACGAGCCGTAGTCAGCCGAAGGCGCGCCGCGGCGGTGTTTTTCCTAAACCTCACGGAATTTCTCCGAGCCTTTGCTCGGAGAAATTCGTGAACTCCTTAATACGGTTTCCCGTGGCACTTTTTATACTTCAGGCCGCTTCCGCACGGGCAGGGATCGTTGGGTCCCACCTTCTTTTCTTTCTTCATCGTAGCGGGATTGAATTTGACCTCGCCCGAAGTGCGCAGCGAATTGACGTCCACAGCCTTGGGCATTGCCTCCGGCCCGACGGGCGAGACGTTTGCGCCGCCGCCCTGCTGTTCCTGCTGCGGCGCGGCAGATGCGGGCTGCGCCTGCTCCGCCGCCTGCGGCTGCTGCGCCTGCTGCGGCGCATTCGCCTGTTCGGGCGCACGGTTTGCCGTGGGGAAGATGCGCTGTACGGGGCGCGGCTGCGCCTTGATCTGGCACTTCAACAGGAAGCGGATGGTGCGCTCCTGGATGCGTTCGACCATCTCGTCGAACATGGCAAAACCTTCCTGCTTGTAGGCGATGACGGGATCGGTCTGGCCGTAGGCGCGCAGCGTGATGCCCTTGCGCAGCTGATCCATCGCGTCGATGTGGTCGATCCAGTTGCTGTTGACGAAGGACAGGAGCACGTCGCGCTCCACCTTGCCGAAGTCCACCTGCGGCATCTCTTCATGGATGCGCGCGATCTTCTCCTCATAGCACTTGGCGGTCTTTTCAGAGATGCGCTTGAGTGCGATCTCCAGATCCCACTTTTCCAGTTTTTCGCGCGTGACGAAATGGCTGCCCTCGGGGATCAGATAGCGCTCGATCGCCGTGTTCAGGTCGTCCTCGCTCCACTTTTCGGGCATATCGTCGGCATTGACCGCCTCACGCACCACGCCCTCGACATAGCCGGGGATATATTTGAGCACCTGCTCGTGCACGTTCTCGCCGCGGATGACGCGCATGCGCTCCGCATACATGATGGTGCGCTGCTTGTTCATGACGTCGTCATACTGCAGGACATTCTTGCGGATGCCGAAGTTCCTGCCCTCGATCTGCTTCTGCGCATATTCGATGAGGTTGGTGAGCATCTTGGATTCAAGGCTCTCGTCCTCCTCCATCTTGCTCATCTCATAGATGCGCTTCATGCGCTCGCCGCCGAAGCGCACCATCAGATCGTCTTCGAGGGAGATGAAGAAGATGGAAACGCCCACGTCGCCCTGACGGCCCGAACGGCCGCGCAACTGGTTGTCGATACGGCGGGATTCGTGACGCTCGGTGCCGATGATGCACAAGCCTCCCGCCGCGATGACCTGCTTTTTCTCCTCGTCCGTCTTTTCCTTATAGGACTTATAGAGCTCGTTGTAGCGCTCACGCACCCTCTTGGCCTCTTCATCGTCGCCCAGGTCGATGAAGGAGGTGGCGCGTTCGATGGTGTCATGCTCCACACCCTCCTCGCGCAGACGCTTTTTGGCAAGGTATTCGGGGTTGCCGCCCAAAAGGATATCCGTGCCGCGGCCCGCCATGTTGGTGGCGATGGTGACGGCGCCGAATCTGCCCGCCTGCGCCACGATCTCCGCCTCGCGCTCATGGTTTTTGGCGTTGAGGATGTTGTGCTTGACGCCGTTGCGGATGAGCAGACGGGAAATTTCCTCCGACTTTTCAACGGAGACGGTGCCCACAAGGATGGGCTGCCCCTTTTCATGCCGCTCGACGATCTCGCGGACGATGGCCTTCTTCTTGCCCTCGACGGTGGAGAAGATGCGGTCGTGCATATCCACGCGGCGCACGGGCTTGTTGGTGGGGATCTCGATGACGTCGAGGGAATAGATGGTGCGGAATTCCCCTTCCTCCGTCTTTGCCGTACCCGTCATGCCGGAGAGCTTGCGGTACAGGCGGAAGTAGTTCTGGAAGGTGATGGTGGCGTAGGTCTTGTTTTCCTCGCGCACCTTGACGCCCTCCTTCGCCTCGATCGCCTGGTGCAGTCCGTCCGAATAGCGCCGGCCGATCATCAGACGCCCCGTGAATTCGTCGACGATGACGATCTCGCCGTTATTGATGATATACTGCTCGTTGAGGTGGAAGAGGTGATGCGCCTTCAACGCCTGCTGGATGTGGTGGTTGAGCGTGGCGTTGGTGACGTCGGCAATGTTCTCCACGCCGAAGAACTTTTCCGCCTTCTCGGCGCCGTATTCGGTGAGGCGCACCTGGCGGTCCTTGCGCTCGACCACGAAGTCCCACTCGAGCGCCTCCGCCGCGGCGATCTTCTGCGCCGAGGAGACGCCCTTCTTTCTGCGCGAGACTTCCTCGGCGTCCTTGAGTTCGTCGTCAAAGCCGCCCGAGAGGGTGCGCACGAATTTGTCCACGCGCTCGTAGAGATCGGAGGATTTGTCCCCCTTGCCCGAAATGATGAGCGGGGTGCGCGCCTCATCGATGAGGATGGAGTCCACCTCGTCCACGATGGCAAAGTTGAGTTCGCGCTGCACCATCAGCTTGAGATCGTTCTTCAGGTTGTCGCGCAGGTAGTCGAAACCAAACTCGTTGTTGGTGCCGTAGGTGATATCGCAGGCATAGGCGGCGCGCTTCTGTTCATCGTTCATACCGGGCACGACCACGCCCACGGTGAGCCCCATGAACTTGTGGACCTTGCCCATCCACTCCGCGTCGCGGCGGGCGAGGTAATCGTTGACCGTGACGATGTGCACGCCCTTGCCTGCAAGCGCCTCGAGATAGGCGGGAAGGGTGGCGACGAGCGTCTTGCCTTCACCCGTCTTCATTTCAGCAACGCGCCCCTGGAAGAGGCAGATGCCGCCCACGATCTGCACATGGAAATGGCGCATGCCCAGCACCCTGCCGCTCGCCTCACGCAGCGCGGCAAAGGCGTCGGGAAGAATATCTTCGAGCGTTTCCCCTGCCGCCAGCCGTCCCTTCAGGATCCCCGTCTGGGATTGCAGTTCGGAGTCCGTCATCGCCGCATATTTCGGCGCGAGCTCCTCCACCTTCTGCGCAGCTTTATCAAGCTTTTTCAGGCTTCTGCGGCTGTCGCCGCTCATGAGATAGCGAATCAAACCCATTGTCGATGCTCCGTTTGCCTACCCGGAAAAAATTCCAGAGTACGCCATTGTTTTCTAACTTTTCCATTTTACTATTATTTTTGTAAAATGTCAAAGCGATTGCTGCCGATTTTTTGAAATTGTGCCCGCTGTCACACGCTTTTCACACGCGCAGCGGCCCTTTGCCGCGCGCGTTGATATCTTTCTTCCGCCGTATTCCCCAAAATCCGTGAAAATATACGCTTCGCCGCGCTTTTATGACAGACAAAATCTGCTATCATCGAAGCATGCTGTTATCCGTTCAGGGCCTGGGCGCGCTCTATACCTTCTGCACCCTGCTCATCTGCATCATCCTTGTGTTCGGTTTCCGACTTGCGCGCATCGGCTGGCGCACTCTGCACAAAAAACTGCCGCCCGATCCCCCGCCCGCAAAGGAAAAAGCCCCCGAGCCCGTCTACTTTCTGGTCGAGCGCAAGAAAAAACGCGCCCGGGCGGAATACTCCGACCCCAAGCGCATCGACTTCAAATAAAAGATGTTCCCTCCTCCAATCTCCGCGCCGCCTGCAATGCGGTGCGGAAATACCTGGGATAGAATTTACAGTCCTCTTTCCCGAACCGGTTGCCCATATAGACCCATTCGCAGGATTCGGCAAACACAAAGAGCGCAATCGCCCGATCGAACTGCTCCCGTCCGATGCCCCGCCGCGCGGCGACCTGATTATAATATCGCCCGA
>CAJFNH010000116.1 GCA_904394195.1 Candidatus Gallimonas caecicola | reverse complement strand
TCGGAGCGCAGGGCAATAACGGACAGGGCATGACGGGAGTGGCGCAGGATATCCGCCTGGTTTCCTTGAAGGTGTCTGATAAAGACGGGAATGGAAAAACAAATGCAGCAAGACTGATTCGTGCGATAAATTATGCGGGCAGTATGGATATTCCCGTCCTGAATTTCAGCGCGAAAGTGGAGACGGCAAGCGCGGCGCTGCAGACGTGCATCAGCGGCTATGGCGGGCTTCTGGTGGTGGCTGCGGGCAATCAGGGGCAGAATATCGATACGAACCCGATCTATCCCGCCTCATACAATGCAGAAAATATACTTGTGGTGGGAGCCATCGACCAAAATAGTCAGAGATCGATATGGAGTGATATACAATCCTCAAACTATGGAGCGGCATCGGTCGATATCTATGCCCCCGGAACGGGAATAGGCAGCATGTGGCACAACGAATTTGTCGCTTCCAATGACGGGACATCCTTTGCGGCGCCGTTTGTAACGGGGACGGCGGCACTATTATTGTCCGTGATTCCGGATTTGACGGCATCTGAAATCAAAGATTATATTTTGGACAATGCCGATACGATCACGATCAATACCCCGGATGGCAATCAGTCGGTAAGAAAGTTAAATGCAGGTAAGGCATTGCAGTCAATTTGGGAAAGCAGCATGTTTGCCGGCGGACATGGCAGGCAGGATGACCCGTATCTGGTCAGCAATGAAGCGCAATTCCGGAATATCGGGGCGATGCACCGTCTCGTCTATCAGCCATATGGCTCGCAGGAGTTGATCGATTATTCCTTCCGATTGACCAACAACATCACCCTGACCGGCGATTGGACGCCGTTTGAGTATCGGTTTGCGGGGGACTTCGACGGGAACGGGTACAGCATCACCTATAGCATGAATTTGTCGCAGGCCGATATCGATGGCTGTCAAGATCAAGGATTGTTTGGGAGTATCGTGAGAGGCGGCGCGGTTCATGACCTTACATTAAAAAATTGCCAAATCACAAGCGATACAAGCACGGAATTAAAGGTGACTTCTAAAAGCGTCTCGATCGGACTTTTGGCCGGGTCGATTTCCTCATCGTACGGGACTATATCCAATGTCACCGTCATAAACCCCAAAATCGAGTGCAGAATTTCCGATGCCCACATAGGGGCGCTGGCGGGCTCCATTCAGACGACCACCGTAAAGAACTGCGTTGTCGGCGTGGAAGGAGAAGGCGGAACGGCAAGCATCACCAACAACGCGCACAGCTATATTGGCGGCATGGCAGGCTTAGGGGATATCAGCAAATTCCGTGGCTGCAAAGTCACCATCACGCTTACCAACACAGAGTTTAATGCAGATAATGACATGATGGGGAAAATCGTTGGAAACGCGGGAGATACGATCAACGCAGAAGGGGTCGAAGGGAGCACCAATGCCAATACGGCAAACGTCACGATGATAAAGGAGGACACTTGTATTGCCGCGGGAACGCTCATCACGCTTGCAGACGGAACGCAGAAGGCGGTGGAGGAACTCACCGGAAGCGAAATGCTGCTCGTCTGGAATATGGCGACAGGCACATTGGATACCGCGCCCATTCTGTTCATTGACAGCGACCCGATTGCAACGTACAGCGTGATCAACCTGTATTTCTCGGACGGGACGCAGGTCAAAGTCATATCGGAGCACGGATTCTGGGACTACGACCTGAACGAGTATGTGTATCTGGATAAGGACGCGGCACAGTATATCGGGCATTGGTTTAACAAGCTCTCCGCCGATGAAAACGGTAACAGCATTTCGCAAAAAGTACAGCTTGTCAATGTAGTCATTCAGACCGAATATACCACGGCATACAGCCCCATCACATACGGACATTACTGTTATTATGTGAACGGCATGCTGTCCATGCCCGGCGGGATCGACGGCATGTTCAATATTTTCGAAGTGGACGCCGAAACGATGAAGTACGACGAAGCGCAGATGCAGGCGGAAATTGCGCAGTACGGTCTGTACACCTATGAGGAGTTCGCGCAGCTGTTCCCTGTTTCGGAGGAAGTGTTCGAAGCCTTTAACGGGCAGTATCTGAAAGTTGCAATGGGGAAGGGGCTGATCGATGCCGGAAGGCTGGAGGAGCTGGTCGAGCGTTATGCGGAATATTTGAGTGAGATCGCGTGAAACAAAAAAGCGGGCTTGCCAAGATTGGCAAGCCCGCACGGCTTTATTGCAGCTGTTTTTCAAAAAACGCGTACCGTGTTCCGGAAAAGGTCACACGTTGAAGCGGAAAAGCACCACGTCGCCGTCCTTCATCACATAGTCCTTGCCCTCCGAGCGCACCTTGCCCTTTTCGCGTGCGCCCGCAAGTCCGCCGCACTCCAAAAGGGTCTGCCAGTCCACGACCTCGGCGCGGATAAAGCCCCTTTCAAAGTCGGTGTGTATCTTGCCCGCCGCCTGCGGCGCCTTGGTGCCCTTGACGATGGTCCAGGCGCGCGTCTCCTTCTCGCCCGCGGTCAGGTAGGAGATGAGCCCCAGCAGCGAATAGGACGCCTTGATGAGCTTGGAAAGCCCGCTCTCTTTCAGTCCGAAGTCCTCCAAAAATACCGCCTGTTCCTCGGGGGAGAGCTGCGAGAGCTCCTCCTCCGTCTTGGCGCACACCACAATGGTCTGCGCGCCGTGCTTTGCGGCGTATTCCTTCACCTGCTTCACGAGGGGGATGTCCTCCTCGCCCTCGCCCATGTCCTTTTCGGAGATATTGGCGCAGTAGATGACGGGCTTGGAGGAGAGCAAAAACAGGTTTGCCAGCATCTCTTTCTCCTCGTCGGTGACGGACAGGGAGGAGGCGGGCTGTTCCGCCTCAAGGTGCGCCGTCAGCTTCTGCAAAAAGGCGTATTCCGCCGCCGCGTTCTTGTCCGCGCCGCCGCGCGCCGCGTTTCTGATGCGGTCGGTGCGCTTTTGCGCCGCCTCGAGATCGGCAAGGATGAGCTCTAAATTGATGGTCTCGATGTCGCGTACGGGATCCACGGAATTTTCAACGTGTGTGACGTTTTCGTCCTCGAAGCAGCGTACGACGTGCACGATGGCGTCCACTTCGCGGATGTGCGAGAGGAATTTGTTGCCCAGCCCCTCGCCGTGGCTTGCGCCCTTCACGAGCCCCGCGATGTCCACAAATTCGATGACGGCGGGGGTGACCTTCTTGCTGTTGTACAGCGCCGCAAGTTTTTCCAGCCGCTCGTCGGGCACGGCGACCACGCCTACGTTGGGCTCGATGGTGCAGAAGGGGTAGTTCGCCGCGTCCGCGCCCGCGTGCGTGATGGCGTTGAACAGGGTGGATTTTCCCACGTTGGGCAGTCCTACGACTCCGAGTTTCATTTCCAAAAGCTCCGTAATGTGTTTTCCGTATTATTATATCCTATTTCTTATTTTCGCGCAAACCTTTCGTTTGCCATTTGTAAAAATTTATGGTAGAATAATTCCCGGAATTTATCTTCTTTTCAAGGTGCCGGATATGGATTACAGACAGTATATCGCAGAAAAAATCAACGTGGAGGGCGTGAGCACGCAGGAGATCGCCTCGCTCATCGCCGTCCCGCCCGATCCTTCGATGGGGGACTATGCGCTACCGTGCTTCCGCTTTGCCAAGGCGCTCAAAAAGAGCCCCGTCGTCATCGCGCAGGAACTGGCCGCTTCGATCGCGCCCGACGCGACCATCGCGGAGGTCACGGCGCTCAACGGCTACCTCAATTTCAAGGTCAACAAGGCGGGGCTCGCCAGGGAAGTGCTCGGGCGCATCGCGCGCGAGGCGGAGCGCTACGGCGCGTCCGATATGGGCGCGGGCAGGGTGGTGTGCATCGACTACTCCTCCGTGAACATCGCCAAGCCCTTTCATATCGGGCATCTTTCCACCACCGTCATCGGCGGCGCGCTCTACCGCATCTTCAACTTCCTCGGCTTCAAGGCGGTGGGCATCAACCACCTGGGCGACTACGGCACCCAGTTCGGCAAGCTCATCGCGGCGTACAAGAGATGGGGCAACCGCGAGGAGGTGGAGAAAGGGGGCATCCACGCCATCAACGATCTGTATGTGCGCTTCAACAACGAGGCGGACGAGCAGATGGAGCAGGAAGCGCGCGAGTATTTCCGCCTCATCGAGAGCGGCGACAAGGAGGCGAACGAACTCTTCGACTGGTTCAAGTCGCTCACGCTTGCCTATGTGCAGACCATCTACGACCGCCTGCATATCACCTTTGACAGCTACGCGGGCGAACGCTTCTACACCGATAAGATGGCGCCCGTCGTCGAGGAGCTGCAGCAAAAGGGACTTCTGAAGGAGAGCGAGGGGGCGAAGATCGTCGACCTCGAGGCGTACGGCATGCCGCCCTGCCTCATCCTGCGCTCGGACGGCGCGTCGCTGTACGCCACCCGCGACCTTGCCGCCGCCATCTACCGCTACAACACCTATCACTTCTACAAGTGTCTCTACGTCGTCGC
>CAJFNH010000115.1 GCA_904394195.1 Candidatus Gallimonas caecicola | reverse complement strand
TCAACATAGACTTCTTGTCAATGCACTTGTAATTCTCACGCACGCGGCCGCTGTTCCAGACAAATGCAAACGGAACGCCTTCTCTATCGAGCGCGCGCTCGAACATGGCGCCGTTTTCGTTATACATAAACCCCGTCGCGTAAGCATCCCCGCCCAGGCGCGCCACGCCGATTGCAACATTAAGCGCTTTCCCCGTGAACGAGAGCGTCTTATTTTTGACGATGTTCACCTTTCCGACGTTGAGCGCATCCAGCTCGATGGTCACATCCACGCTGGGGCTCATGCATACCGTAAGAATCATCTTTCAAAAAATCCTCCTGTTGCTTACTTCCTGAAGGATGAAGCCGTGCACACCCGTACGGTGTGCAATGCTATTATATTATGCTTTTCGGGAAATTTCAAGAGCAAGCGGGAAAATTTTTGCAGAAAAAACGCTCTTTTCCGATGAATTTCCGGGAAGATATCACATAGAGATCATCTGAAGGGTCTCATAAAGCTCATAGTTGAACTTCTTTTTCATGGAGACAGCCTCGATGATGTCCATATCGATGATTTCGTTTTTATGAATACCGACGACGCGATTGCCGATACCGTCCTTCAGAAGGCGCACTGCCTTGTTTCCGAACTGCGCCGCAAGCATTCTGTCCGCCATAGAGGGCGAGCCGCCCCGCTGCACATGTCCGATGCAGGTAGAACGCACGGAATAAGTCGTAACCTCCTGCAGCTCGCGCGCAAATTTTTCTGCGCTCGTCACACCTTCCGCAACAATGATGATGTTGGAGTGCTTGCCGTTGGCGCGGGAACGGTTGATACGCATGACGATGTCGTCAAGATTATACGAGATCTCGGGAACAACGATGATCTCCGCCCCCGAAGCAATGCCGGCATACAGAGCAATATCCCCGCAGTGCCGTCCCATGACCTCCACCACCGAAATACGCTCGTGCGAATTCATCGTATCGCGCAGCTTATTGATGATCTCAAGGCAGGTATTCACCGCCGTATCAAAGCCGAGCGTATAATCGGTATATTCAAGATCGTTGTCAATGGTGCCCGGGATGCCGATGGTAGGGATCCCGTAATCCTCCGTCAGGCACTTCGCCCCGCGGAAGGAACCGTCCCCGCCGATGACGACAAGGCCTTCGATCCCGCGGCGCTCCAATGTAGAGACTGCCTGCTTCTGCCCGTCCACGGTAAGCATTTCAAGGCAGCGCGCCGTACGCAGTTTGGTGCCGCCCCTCTGTACGATATCGGAAACGGAGCGCATCTCCATGGGCATCATCTTATCCTCGATCAGCCCCGCATAGCCGCGCTCGATGCCATATACCTCCATGCCGAAATAGATCGCTGTTCTGACGACGGCACGGATCGCCGCGTTCATGCCCGGCGCGTCGCCGCCGCTCGTTAAAAGTCCGATTCGCTTCATCGTCTGCCTCCTGTCAATCTTCCTGACGTAATTTTCCTATCTTACGCATTATATCAAATTATTCCCGAAAAGCAAACTTTTTTAAGCGCACTTTTCGGGAAAACTTTTTGTGAACTGTAATTCCTTTTTCTGATCGCGGCTGCCGTCCGGCTAAACCAGTTTCACACATGTCTCGGGCAGGAAACTGCGCAGCTCCGCCGTCAATGCCCGCGACAGATGTACGGAAAATTCGTAGCGTTTTCCGCCGTGCAGGATCTTTGTTCTGACGTCCCCTTCGTAAGCGGCGATCGTCTCAAGGAGTTCCTCAAAATCGTCGTCGGCGAGCGTGCGGGCATCCAGCCAGAGCACCTGTTCATGGACGGGCGCCGCTTCTTCTTTCGCACCGTTCTGCTGTTCGGGCGGCACAAATTCCGTCAGATTATCAAGAATGATGCACGGCAGTTTTTCGGCAGGAGTATCGATCCTGCCCGAAAGCCGCACCACTCCGTCATGGCGCAGATAGGGTTTGATACGCTCATAGATACGGGGAAACGCCACACATTCCACGCTGCCGTACAGGTCCTCCACCGTGACGAACGCCATGATCGCCCCGCCCTTGGTATTGATCTTGCGCACGGCAGAAACGATGCCGCCCATCGTCACCTGATCGCCTGTTTTAAATTGCTGATAAGTCCTGTCGCCCGTCTCCTCGTCCTCTTCATAATCGGCGAGCATGCCCGTATGAAAGGAGCAGTCCGTAAAATAGGCGGCATAGGCGCCGAACGGATGGCCGCTGACATACACGCCGAGCACCGACTTTTCTTTGGACAAGAGTTCCGCAGTGCTCCACTCGGGAAGATCGGGATACACGACCTCGGGCGCCGCCTCCTCAATGATATCACCGAAGAGCGACATCTGCGCGCCCGATTTCTGTTTGTCGATCGCCGCGAGCCTGCGCATGAGCTCCTCGTAGACGGCGGCATATTGCGCGCGACGTTTGCCCATCGAATCGAATGCCCCGCCGAAGATAAGGCTCTCCACCATCTTTTTGTTGACGAAGCGGATGCAGCGCATAAGGAAATCCGCAAAATCCTTGAATTTTCCGCCCCGTTCGCGCTCCTCGATGACCTTTTCCATGGCGCCGATGCCCACGCCGCGCAGCGCGCACAGACCGAAGCGCAGCCCCTTGCCCTGTACCGAGAAATACGCCTTGGATTCGTTGACATCGGGCGGATAGACCGCGATGTTCTTTTCCTTCATATAGACGACATATTTCGCGATCTCGTCGATCTTATCGATGCGGTTGTTGAGAACGCCCGCCAAAAACTCCTTCGGGTAATATTTTTTGAGGTAAGCCGTCTGATAAGTGACGACAGCGTACGCGGCGGCATGCGATTTATTGAAGGCGTAGGAAGCAAAGCTCTCCATCTGCGCAAACAGCTCTGCGCTCACCTCGGGCGGAATGCCGCGCGAGGCACAGCCTGCGATATTGCCGCCCTTGTCAAGGTCTCCGTAAATAAATTTATCCTTCTGCGCCATCAGCTCGGAGCGGTGCTTTTTTGCCATGGCGCGACGCACGAGGTCTGCCTGTCCCAGAGAGTAGCCTGCAAGATTCTGGAAGATCTGCATGACCTGCTCCTGATAGATGATGACGCCGTATGTCTTTTCGAGGATGGGCTTGAGCAGAGGCGTTAAGTAGGTGATTTTATCGGGCTCGGCACGGTTTTTCAGGTAAGTCGGGATGAAGTCCATGGGCCCCGGGCGGTAGAGCGAGATGCCCGCGATGAGATCTTCCAGACAGGTGGGCTGCAGCTGCTTCATGAAGCGCTTCATACCCCCTTGTTCCAGTTGGAACACCGCGTCGGTATCCCCTTCCGAAATAAGCTGGTAGGCGCCCTGATCGTTGCACTCCTGACCGAACACCACCTCGTTTCCCGTATCTTCTTCGATATAGTCGAGCGTCTTTTTGATATCGGTCAAAGTGGTGAGCGCCAGGAAGTCCATTTTAAGCATGCCGATGGACTCCACTTCCTTCATATCGAACTGCGTGGTGATGTCCTCGCCGTTCCGGGACAGCGGCACATTGTCCGCGATCTTCTTGCGGCAGATGACGACGCCCGCCGCGTGCATGGAAGTGTTGCGCGGCATACCTTCCAGCTTGAGCCCCATGTCGATGACCCGCTTCAGCGTTTCATCCGATTCATAGATCTCGATAAACTCCGTGTTGCGTTTGCTCTCCTGGTCGGCAAGCTTTTTTACCGCCTCATCGTGCTTGTCCGGATCGTTCTCCGTCTCAAGCACCTTCTTGCGGCAGCTCTCAATATTCAGTCCCAGAAGCTCGCGGATGGTCGACTTTCCGTCCATGAGTTTGGTGACGCGGTCGGTATCCGAATAAGGAACGCTCATAACGCGCCCGACGTCCTTGATAACGGCGCGCGACGCAAGCGTTCCGAACGTGACGATCTGCGCGACGTTTTCCGGATGATACCTGCGCCGTACATATTCGATGGTCTCCCCTCTGCGCTCCGTGCAGAAGTCGACGTCGAAGTCGGGCATGGAGACGCGGTCGGGATTGAGGAAGCGCTCAAACAGCAAATCGTAGCGCAGCGGATCCACGTTGGTGATGCCGATGGCATAGGCGACGATGCTTCCCACGCCCGAGCCGCGCCCCGGCCCGACGGGTATCCCGTTGAGCCGCGACCAGTTGATGTAGTCCCAGACGATGAGGAAATAGTCGGCAAATCCCATCTTGATGATGATGCCCAGCTCATACTCGGCGCGCTGCATGATCTCGTCCGTCACGGGATCGTAGCGCTTGGGAAGCCCCTCCATCGTCAGCCGCCGCAAAAACTCGGGCGAGGGCGTGCCATCGTCCGCCGTATAGAGCGGGATAAGAGATTTGTCGTAGATGGGAGAGCCGTCCTCCTTCAGGTTGAAAGGCGTATCGGTATCGGAAACTTTGTCGGCAATGACGCGCGTGTTGGCGATCGCGTCCGGCAAATTGGGAAAGAGCGCCGCCATCTCATCGCCCGACTTCATGTAAAATTCGTGCGTCTGCATCTTCATGCGC
>CAJFNH010000114.1 GCA_904394195.1 Candidatus Gallimonas caecicola | reverse complement strand
TTAGTCTGTGATCAGATCTCGCCCGCGGGCAGTCCACAGACAACCTGCTCCTTGGGCACACTTCCCTGAGATCCTCTCTGAAAGCGGAAGTTTTCCTTCAGAGGAGGTTCCCTACTTGATTGACGCCCTGTTCCCGACCGTAGGCAACCGGGACAGGACGGGGCTTAAGAGATGTTAAGCCGCAAGCGCCACACGGCGCGCCGAAGCGCGACGAGCGACAGCCGACCTTCTTTCAGTCTTGTCAGCATTTAAATTGGTTTCCGTTTTTACGGAGCCGAGCCTCCGACGTGCGTCCGTCAGACTCCGCCTGCAATCAAATCCAGAACAGGCCCATGTCCGATGTCCATATATATTATACCCAAAACTCTCTTTTGTCAACTAAATTGCTGCCTTTTTCCGCAAAGGGATTGACGAAACATATGGGACGTGATATGATATTGTCAAGTCATTCAGAAAGGAGCAAACTTTCATGTACTGCATCCATTGCGGAAAAGAGATCCCGGACGACGCCGAGTTCTGCACCTTTTGCGGAAAGTCCGTTTCAGACCGCCTGCCCGGACAGGAAGACGCACACGCCGAAGAGGCAGGCGCGGGGGCGGCGCCGCAATCCCCCGCCCCCGCGTATTTCACCGCCGTGTGCCGACAGGAAAAGAAGCCGATGGGCGCCCTGACGCTCACGGGATTTGTGGTCTCCGTCATCGCCTTTGTGGCGGGATTTATTCTGTTGACGATGTCTCTGTGCGAAAGCGCGGGCGCATTCGATCTGTTCTATATGCTGCCCGCCTTTGCCGGGCTCATCATGAGCCTGACGGGGCTCATGCGCCGCGAGGAGGGAGGCAAGCCCCTTGCCATTGCGGGCATAGCGCTCTCCGGATTTATCATCCTGTACTACTTCATCGCAGCGTTCGTGCTGTCGGGTATGTCCATCTGAACAATAAAAAATGCCCGCCGCGCCCATCGGGTGCGGCGGGCATTCTGATTGCCTGTTATTCTTCCGTCTGCGTGCCCTCGGGCGCCTCTTCCGCCTCGTTCTTGCCGGGCGTCTCTTCCGCGCCGCTCTCCGGCTTTTCTTCCTTCGCCGCGACAGCGCGTGCGGAGCCCTCCCCTGTAAAGAGCGCCATGAGCAGGCCCGCGGCATACACGCCGATCTTGGCGAGCGTCACAAAGAAGCGGATCCACGCGAGCGCGTTGCCCATATCGGCGCCAAGAGATGCGATGCTGCTCAAAATGAGCAGAACTGCCTCAATGGCGGCGAAGATGAGCGTGACGACAAACACCTGCTTTGCCGTCTTCTGCAGCTCCTTGTCCGTCGACTTTGCCACGACATAGCCGCCCGCGATGACATAAGCGATGAGGCTGACGTAGCCGCACAGCCAGATGAGCGCCTTTTTCCAGTTTTTGGTCCAAAGCCCTTTCATATACAAACCTCCCTGTCTTTCATACGCCCATTATATGCGGTTTGCGCGCGAATGTCAATGGGTACGCAGAAATTTTTCAGACGCATGCGGTCAGTTCATCACCACGTCTTTCAGGCTCTCATACTTCTGCATGGCAGCCTTTCTGATCCCTTCAAAATCCAGCCGGCGCTCAAACGCCTCGTCGGTCAGTTTTTTTGCCGTGAAAATGATCTGCGCGGAATAGCGCAGATGTTTGATGTCCGTAAGAAAATGCCCGCTCTGGCGCGTGCCCAGAAAGTCGCCGCTGCCGCGCAGCTCCAGGTCCTTTTCCGCAAGCGCAAAGCCGTCCGTTGTGTTCCTGAACACGGTGAGCCGCTCACGCGCCGTGTCCGAGTCGGCGCCGACGAGCAGAAAGCACCAGCTCTTTTCGCTGCCGCGCCCCACTCTGCCGCGCAGCTGATGCAGCTGCGAAAGGCCGAAGCGCTCGGCATTCATGATGACCATGATGGTGGCGTTGGGCACGTCCACCCCCACCTCGATGACGGTGGTGGAAACGAGGCAGTCATATTCGTGATTTTTGAACGCCGCCATGATGGCGCTCTTTTCCTTTTCCTTCATGCGCCCGTGCAACAGGGCAAAGCGCACGTCGGGAAGCCTGTTCTTCAGCTCCTCCCACAGCTCGGTGACGGAGGTGACTTCCCCCTCATCGTCCTCGATCTTGGCGCACACAAAGTATGCCTGGCGCCCCTTTTTCGCCTCGCCGCGGATATAGGCGAGCATATCGTCATACTTGTAGGCGGGGACGATGGAGGTCATGACGGGCTTGCGGTCGAGCGGCTTATCGGGGATGGTGGTCACGTCCAGGTCGCCGTAAAAGACGAGAGAGAGGGTGCGCGGGATGGGCGTTGCCGACATGACGAGCATATCGGGCATCTCCCCTTTCTCGGCAAGGGCGCTGCGCTGGGCGACGCCGAAGCGGTGCTGTTCATCGCACACGCAGAAGGCGAGGCGCGCGAAATGCACGTCCTGCTGCAGGACGGCGTGCGTGCCGCAGACGATATCCACCTCCCCCGCGGCAAGCGCCGCCTTCAACTCCCGCTTTTCCTTTGCCGTGGAGCCGCCCGCAAGGTAGCCCACGCGGTATTCGGGAAAGATCTTCTGCAAGAGCGCATAGTTCTGTGCGGCGAGCACCTCGGTAGGCGAAAGGTACGCCGCCTGATAGCCGCTTGCAAGCGCCATGTACATGCCCGTCAGCGCGACTGCCGTCTTGCCGCTGCCCACGTCCCCCTGCAGCAGCCTGTTCATGCGCGCGGGACCCGTGACGCTGTCGTAAATGGCGCGCACCGCCGCCTGCTGCCCCGCCGTGAACGTGAAGGGAAAGCGCTTTTCGAACTGCGCGATCTGCCGTTCGCTGACGGTATAGCGGTGGATGCGCGCTTCCTGTGCGTCCCCCTTGATGAGCTTGAACGCGGAGAGCAGCACAAAGTACTCCTCCAGCGCGATGCGCTCGGAAGCGGCGGCAAGCTCCGTCTTGTCCTTTGGCGCATGAACGGTGCGAAAAGCAGCGGAAAGCGGCGGCAGGTCATATTTTTGCCGCAATTCCCGCGGGATGACCGACTCGAACGTTTCGACGGCGAGCGCACTCTGCACGGCGTCGCGCACGGCGCGCTGAGTGATGCCGCTCTTTAAGGGATAGACGGGCACAAGGCCCTTCAGGCGCACGTTGCGCTCGAGCGGCTCGAAGGTGGGATTGACGAGGCTGATCTGCCCGTAGCGGTTCTGCACCCTGCCGTAGAAGAGATATTCGCCCGCCTTGAGCCGCTGCGCGAGGTATGGCATGTTGAACCAGACGGCGGTGAACGCCACGCCATCCTGCAGGAGATGGGCGCGCACCACCTTGCGGCGGGAGTAGACGTTGACGGGATCGACACTGACGAGCTGCGCCGCCACCAGCGCCATATCGTTGTGATAGACGTTGAGGATGGAGGTGCGGTCGGTCATGTCGAGATAGGCGCGCGGAAAATAGCGCACGAGCTGTGCGCTGTCGGATATGCCGAGTTTTTCCAGCTCCCCGGCACGCTTTTGCGAGATGCCCTTCAGACGGGTGAGTTCCATATATGCTCCGCTTGTTTTTTCCGCTCACGAAAAAGGAGCGCCGCGGGCGCTCCCTTGCATGCTTTACTCCAAAGACAGCAGATAGTAGTAAACGGGCTGCCCGCCGTAGTGGAAGTCGACGTCGCAGTCGGGGAACGCCTCCTGCACCTTTTCTGCAAGCGCCGAAGCGTCCGCCTCGTCCACACCCTCGCCGTAATAGAGGGTGATGACCTCGTGCGAATCGTCCTTGAGCTTGTCGAGCAGCTTCATCACCGTCTCGTCCACCCCCTGCCCTTTGGCAAGGATCTTCTTGTCGTCCAGACCGATGATGTCCCCTTCATGGATGGAGAAGCCGTTGACGTTAGTGGTGCGCACCGCGTGCGTGACCTGACCCGCCTTGACATTGTCGATGGCGTGGATCATGTTCGCCTTGTTCTCCTCCACGGGCGCGTCCGGGCTGAACGCGAGCGCGGCGGCAAAGCCCTGCGGCACGTTCTTGGTGGGAATGACGTGGATGGTGCGGTTTTCCACAAGCGCTTTGGCCTGTTCCGCCGCCAGCACGATGTTCTTATTGTTGGGGAATACGAACACATTGTCCGCGTTGATCTTCTGCACCGCCGTGGCGATGTCGGACGCGGAGGGATTCATCGTCTGTCCGCCCTCGATCACGCGGTCGACGAACAAATCTTTGAAGATCTCCGAAATGCCCTCGCCCGCGCAGACGGCAAGCATGCCCTGTTCCTTCTTTTCCGCCTCGCGCTTTGCCTTGAGCGCGCGGTTCTGTTCGAGCATGTTCTCGATCTTGGGACGGTCGAGCTCGCCCAGCTCCAGCGCATAGGTGAGCGCGACGCCGGGGCTGTTGGTGTGAACGTGTACCTTGACCATCTCCAGATCGCCGATGCAGATGACGCTGTCACCGATCCCCATGAGGTTTTCGCGCAGCTTGTCGATGTCGGCAAGGGTGGTGCTCTTCTTCAGGTTGATGATGAAAAATTCGG
>CAJFNH010000113.1 GCA_904394195.1 Candidatus Gallimonas caecicola | reverse complement strand
TCGCAGCTTGCCACGTCCTTCTTCGGCGCCATATACCAAGGCATTCCCCGTGAGCCCTTCGTAGCTTGATCTTCTACTCGTCTCTTCGTCCAACAAGATCTCTTCTTCGACTTTTACTCGGTCTTATCACAATCTTTCCCTAAAGTCCGACTTCTCGTACCTTATACGAAAATTTGCTTTAACCTTTCCTAGATCTCTCTTTTTGCCTTTCGTACTTTACTTCGCTATTCAGTTGTCAATCTGCGGGTTCCCTGCAGCGGCAGGGGCTTTTTCGGCTGAAAAAGCAAGCCGTCCCAAGAGACAGCTTACATATATTAGCACGGATGCGTTTTTTCGTCAAGCATTTTTTGAGGTTTTTTTTATTTTTTTCGTGCTTTTTCCGAAATCTGCGCCCCCGTTGTTGCAGACGCACACGCATTATACAATATATAGTATCTCCCTCGGGAGCCGGCGCAAACGGACGGCAACGACAGCTTCCTTCGCGTGCGAATTTTTGAAAAGGTATTGACAGCGCCCCTCTTTTTTATATAATAAATTAAATTAACTAGGAAGTCCGACGGGACTGCGGAGAGGATATGAACAAGGAGATATGGCGCATGTACGGCGTGCGGACGGGAAAGATCTGCGCGCATCTTTGCATTGCCCTTGCCGCATGCCTGCTGGCGGGGCTGCTCATCCTGGCTGCCGCGCCGCTCGCAGCCGCCTTTCGTGTGCTGGCGGGCATCGTGCTCGTCATCTGCTCGCTGGGGCTTCTGCTCACGCGGGAGGGCTTCGTCCGGACGATGTTCGCGGACGCGGGCCCGGAGTGGATGGAGCCCCTGCTGGAGGGCTATGCCGCGGCGCTGCCCGCGCTCGCCGGTGCGGCGATGGCGTGTTCGGCTGCCGCGATCGTACTGCTCGCCTGCTGCGAACGGAAGGGAGAACGCTCTGTCGTGCGCATGAGTTTCGCGTGCGTCGTGTTTGTATTTGCGCTTGCGGTGCTGGTGCTGCGGCAGGCGGGAGGATGACATGGGAACGCTGAACATTGCCATTACCGGCGCGCAGCGCCTGCCCTTGCGCGTGACGGCGGACGGCGCGCCCCTGGGCATGACGCGCAACCGCCACGGAAATCTGACGTACAGCCTGCAGACGCAGGCGCAGCGCGTGAAGCTCTGCATCGAAACGGTCCATGAACTGCGCTCTCCCCTGTGGTTTTTCGCCTCCCTGTTCTTTTTTCTGATCAGCGTATTCGGGATCTTCGACGTACGCCGTCCGTATGACAAGAAGGGAAGGACGATGCGCGCCGTCTTTTGGGTAGATATGGTCGGTGCGCCGGAAAAGAGCGTGCGCTTTGCCGCACTGCCCTTCCGGGAGGGCGCGCAGTCATTCGGCGCAGACGGCACCGGCATCGCGCAGGAGGAGAACGTGGCCGCCACGGATGCGGTCCTGCGGCGCAGGGCAAGGGCGATGACCGCCGTAAAGATAATGCTTTGGGCGGCGCTGATCATCGGCATCGTTGCGGGCGCGCTGACTTCTTTGCCGTGAGCCGCCTGCATGCGCATATCGAAAAAGGATAGGGAGAAAGATCATGACGCTTTTGATCACAAACAAGCTGTTCTCGCTGCGGGGCAGCTCTGCCGTGGAGGATGAAAAGGCCCCGAAAGACATGCAAAACGCCGCCGCTGCGCCCGAACGGGCGCAGCGGCGGCGTCTCTTTTATTCTTTTTGCTTTATTCCTGCCTTATTTGCAACCGGAACAGGTGGCGCAGTGCCCCGAACACTTTTTTGCAGGCTTGCCCGTTGCCGAGAACATTTCGCCCGCCCATTCCCGCTGCGCCTGCGCGCCGCAGGCGGGACAGCGGACAGCCTCATCGTATTTTCCGACGAGCTCATCAAATTTTTTTCCGCATTGCGGACAGACATACTGCAAAACAGGCATGTGCTTTTCCCGCACCCTCTAATCGCGGTCGTCGCGGACATGATGACCGCGGCCGCGCCTGATCTGACGGGGCGTTTTGATGTGGATGGAATTGGTAGAGCGGATGATGAAGAAGGAGACAACGGCAGTGATGACGGCAGAGATGCCGATGACCAGCCAGAAGCCCCATGAAAGATTGGCAAACGGCACGGGCACGTTCATGCCCCACAAACTTGCGATGAGCGTAGGCACCGAGATGACCAGCGTGATGACGGCGAGCAGCTTCATGACGACGTTGAGGTTGTTGGAAATGACCGAAGCGTAGGCGTCCATGGTGCCGGAGAGAATGTCGCGGTAAATGTTACACATCTCCATTGCCTGGCGGGTCTCGATGACGACGTCGTCGAACAGATCCTTATAGTCCTCGTTCCCCATGATGGAGGGGAAGCGCTCGAGCTTGCCGTAGACGTTGAGGTTGGCGCTCAAAGATGTGGAGAAGTAGACGAGCGAATTTTCAATGCCCAGCAGCTGGATGAGTTCCTGGTTCTTCATGGAGCGGTGCAGTTCCGCCTGCAGGCGCAGCGACTTTTTATCGAGCTGGCGCAGATTGGACAAAAACCGCTTGGCGTTGCCCATCATGAAATTCAGGATAAAATAGACGGGTTTTGCCGTATCGACAATGGTGCGGTTGCTGATGAAATCGCCCAGCACGGAATTGCCGCGCAGCGAAACGGTAACGATACATTCGTCGTTGTGGATGAGCGCGAGAGGGATGGTCTCGTAGGTATCCCCTTCGTCGGTATCCGTGATGGTGGGCGTATCCAGAAGGCACAACAGCGCCCCTTCATCGCGCTCCACACGCGCGGTCTCCTCTTCGTCGAGGGCGGCGCGCAGCATCTCTTCGGGCACACCCGTCATGGCGCACACGTCCTCCAGTTCATCGTCGGTCGGATTGACGAGGTCGACCCAGCAATTCTTTTCAAACTGCTCGAGGCGGTCGATCTTCCCGTCATCCTGCGTCTTGAAAAATTTCAGCATGACACTTCCTCACGAAAACAGATTGGGCCGGGCACAGCTTTGCTATCCGAAAGAAGACGATTTTCTGCTTTCGGGCAACAAAAAAGCGCACGGGAAAAACCGTGCGCCCGACGCCGTCTGCTCGGAAAGCGTCCGGATCAGGTCACACGGGGGTTTGCGTTCGCAACGCATCGGTTGTTTGGCGCAGCGTCCATCTTTGCTCCTTCGACCATATCGGTCTGTTCCATTATAAACCCTGCCGCCCGATTTGGCAACTGTTTTCGCGAAAAAAATTTCAGATGACGCATGTTCCTTCGAGAAAGGACGTAAACACCCCCTCCGCATAGGCTCCGCGCTGTGTAAAGCAGGCAATGAGCGCTTCCGGCGGGGCGATCGTGCCCGAATATGCGCGCACATAGGCGCGCAGAGAAGCAAGCGTCTTTTCCCTGCCGAGTACCTCCTGCACGCGGTCGAACAGGATGAGCCCCTTATCGTAGACAACGTTGCGGTATTCATACTCACCTGCAAAGTCGGTAAGCGCGCGGCGCATGGAGGTGCTTTCGCCGTCTGCGATCTGCGACCACACGGAGAAAAAGGCGCGGTAGGACGCCTCGGCCGAGGCGACGCACTCCCCGTACGTTGTGCCGTATTCGGGGTGTTCGTCCAAAAAGAGCGCGGCGGAAAATTCGGCGAGCCCCTCATCCTGCCACGCCTCGCAGAACTGATCGCTGCCCACCATGGCATACCACCACTGATGCGCCGTTTCGTGCGCGACAACGAGGGGCGTCTCCTCTGCACGCAGATCGTCGGCGATGAGTGAGAGCATGGGATATTCCATGCCGCCGTATGGAAAACCGACCTGCGCAACGGTATAGGCGGGATAGGCGTAATCGCCGAATGCAGCGCAGTAATAGGAAAGGCTCTGCTGCGCCGCCGCCAGCGTTCGCTGGGGATCGGGATCGTCCAGATAGTAATAGGTGACGGGCACGCCCTCCGCGCTGCCCTGCGTCATGCTGAATTGTTCAGAGCACACCATGGCAAAGTCGCGCACCCCTTCGGCGCGGACATGGTATGCCGCTTTTCCGTTTGCCTCGGTGCGCTCGCCCGTGCCCGTATACGCCACGGTATAGGAGGCGGGCAGCGTGAGCGTGACATCGTAGTCGGCGCACTCGCTCACAAAGGGATCGCCCAGGTCGGCGTAGACATGCTCCTGCGTGCCGTTGCAGGCGCACAGCACGGGATAAAATCCGGTGAGCGTGACGGCGCGCTCCCCCACCCCGAGGCGATGTTCCACCCGGGCGAGCGTGACGGTGAACGTCATGCCCAGCGTGACGCGCTCATCGGGATAGAGGGGCTGTTCCAGCGTGACCTCAAGGATATTTTCATCCTCGCCGGTCACGCGGTACCCTGCGGCGCCCGTGACCTGCGTCACGGCGATCCCCCCATAGCTTTCGCCGTCATAGTATGCCACCGGCGAGAACAGTTCGGAAACGGGCGCGTATTGCGCCCCTTCGCGGTAGGCATTCGCCCAGAGCTGAAAGCAAAGCGTTTCATACGCCGTCTGCGCGGTATTGACGACTTCCGCCGTCATCTCCCCTTCCAGCGTGCGCGTTTCGGGAAAATATTCGAGCGT
>CAJFNH010000112.1 GCA_904394195.1 Candidatus Gallimonas caecicola | reverse complement strand
TTGAAGGAATCGGGAATGATATAGTCGGGGGAAAGCTCGCTCTCGGGAATGACCGAGGCGATCGCCTCCGCCGTCGCGATCTTCATCTCGTCGTTGATGTCGCTTGCGCGCACGTCGAGCGCACCGCGGAAGATGCCGGGCGCGGAGACGCCGATGAACACGTCCGCCCCCTTGATGACCTCGACAAGGCTGCCCGCCTTCCTTTCGAGGTTGGAGATCTTTGCCATCTCCTCTTTGATGGGATCGAGCCCGCCGCGCCCTTCATAGATGGCGCCCTGTCGTTATTGGACAAACCCGCAAGCATTTTTCCCACTCCGTCATTGCAGCGCTCCGTCCATTATCATAAAGTCTGATATCATACTGATTGTACCATGCTCTTTCGGAAATTGCAAGCCTTTTTTCATAAAAAAACACCCCGAACGCATATAAAGCGTTTAGGGAGACGTCGCATTTCGGCGGCGTTTTTATACAAACTCGATTGCGATGTCGCCGTTGTTGCAGTCGACGGCAAGCGACTTTTCCCCGCCCGGTTTGCTTTCAGGCAGGTTGCTCTCCCCCTTCTTGACGGTGCAGGAGATGGCGAAGTCATCCCAGCCGCCCACGAGCGAGCCGGCAATGTTCCCGTTCTTTGCCGCAAAGGAAGCTTCCGTTCCGACAAGGACGCGCTCAAAGCGCACGTCGCCCCCGTTGCTGTCCAACGCCACGCTCCCCGCAACGGACAGGGGGGAAAGCACGATCTCCTCGTTGGTGGTGGTGACTTTGAGCGAGGACAGCAACCCGTCCGGAAGATACAAGCGAATGGTGCGATCTTCTATTGCCGGCTTTGTGCCGATGAAATCCGTCCACTGCTTGTCGAGGACGAGGGTCATCGTCAGCTCCCCTTCCTGCGAGAGCGAGATATCGTAGTATTCCTTTTCGCTCTCGCTGTATTCGATGCGCACCTGTCCGTCCGCGGAGGCGCCGATGAGCACCTCCCTGTCCGATACATCCACCGTCACCGCGCGCACCTCTTCGCCCGCCGACGAATAGCTGCCCTCTTCAAATGTCTGCTGTGAGGAACAGCCCGTCATGCACAGAGCCAGCACGGCACATGCCGCCATGCAGAAAAGTATTTTTTTCATGGTCTTTCTCCTTGTATCCCGATTTGTTTGACACTGCTCCTTTGCAATGCTATAATCAGGATAAACTTTTGTGTTACACAAATGTCAAGCAAAAGAGGGCAATTTCATGAAAAAATTTTTTTCCGTCGGCGAAGCGGCAAAGGCGGTGGGAATGACGGCGGAAACGCTGCGGCACTATGACCGCATCGGACTGGTGTCCCCATGCAGAACGGACGAATGGACGGGCTACCGCTATTATTCCGAGCAGGAGCTGGCGCGCCTGAAGATCGTGCGTGCGCTCAAGCCCCTCGATCTTCCGCTGGAGGAGATCGGGCGCATGCTTGCCTCGGCAGACCTTGGCGAGACCGTGCGTTTTCTGCGCGAGGCAGAGCGCAGCGCGGACGAAAAAATCGCAGAACTGAACGAAATGAAGGAGCGCATTGCAAGGGCGCGCCGCTTCTATGAGGGAAAGTCCTCCGAAGTCCGCCGCGAGGGCTTTTATACGCAGCACCTGGCGCAGCGCACCATTTTGCTTTCCGACCGCCCTATCACGCCCACCGTTGCAGATCTTCTGAACTATCAGCGGCACTTCTTTGCACAGGTGGGAGAAGCACGGGATGCGTTTGCCTTTGAGGACGTTGCGGGCATCTATCGCACGGACAAGGAGCAGCGCATGTTTGCGGTGTGCACGCGGTATGCGCCGCGGCAGGATCTGCGTATTCTGCCCGAGGGCACCTATCTGTGCGCCGACTGCACGCAGCAGGAGAGGGAGGACGCCCTGCATGCGCTGCTTGCCGAAGCAAAGGAGCGCGGCTTTCCGCCGCCCCCCTTTACGGTGAGTATCATCGTGCTTGCAGGCGTTGCGCAGTGGGGCTATCGACTGGAACTCCCGCTCGGCGCAAAGCCTGCATCGTAACATTTTCCGTAAATCAGAAAGAGCGGGCGCATGCCCGCTCTTTTTTGCCGATATCGTCCGTTTTACGATCAATCCCGCCTTGGTACGGCGATCTCCATATCCGAGTCGGGATAGGAACAGCAGGGATGGAAATACCCGAACTTTTTATCTGCAAGCCTGCGCTTGTCGGCGCCCACGACCGAGAATTTTCCCTCGATCAGGCGGCTGTGGCAGAAGCCGCATCCGCCCGCGCGGCACTTGGCGGGCACCTGCAGTCCCGCACGCTCAAGCGCGGTGAGCACCGTCTCGCGCGCGTCCGCCCTGACGGTATGCGTTTCAAGGCCGATATGCACGGTGAGCGTATGTTCGGCGGGCGCAACGTCGCGCGTGCCGACGCACCCCGCCTCCTTCCGGATGCGGCGCAGCGGCAAGCCCAGCTTCTTCGCCTCGCCGTCCAGGAAACGGTACATGGCGTCCGGCCCACACATCATGAGCGTAAAATCTTCCTGCGGAACATATTTGCGGATGAGGTCCGCCGTGATAAAGCCGTGTTCGAAGCCCTCCCTTTCTTCATCGCTCAAGACGCAGATGACCTTGATCTTATCGCAGGCGAGCCCGTCCAGCTCTGCCTTCAGCGCCAGAGAGTCCTGCGTTCTGTCGCCGTAGAAGAGAATGAGCGAGAAGTCCTCCGTTCCGTCCGCGATTGCCTGCGCCATCGAATAGAAGGGCGTGATCCCGCTGCCGCCCGCACAGCCGACGACGGATGCGTCGCGCACGGGCTCATGATAAAAGTCGCCCGAAGGATCGCCGATGAGGAAGGTATCCCCGACCTTCGCCTGTTCGCACAGGTACCCGCTGAAGAAACCGCAGTTCTTGACGGTGACTTCCACGCGCCGCTCCAGCGCGGCTTTGGGCGCGGATGAAACGGCATAGGGACGGGAGACGTCGCTTTCCCCCACCCGGCAGCCCACCGTCACATACTGTCCGGCACGGAAATACATGGGCTTTTCCGTTTCAAAGGTGAGCGTACGCATATCGCCCGCCCGATCCTGAACGGCAACGAGCTTTGCCCGCTGATAGCCGGGATGCAGCACCTTTGCCGTCTCGTTGACGCGGTAAGTCTTTGGAAGGGGCTGCGCGCTCCCCTCCGCAAGTTTCCGGCGGCGCTTGGGCACCATCTTCTTGAAGCGCAGAAGATCCATGAATCCGAAGATCTGTTTGCGGAAAATATACATGCTCAACCCTCCTTCCTGATGTCGCCGACCGTCTGCCTGCCCGCAATGTCACCCGCATGATAGGCGCTCGAATACCCCGAAAGGCGCATGGCATAGCCGCCCGCAAAACGCAGACCGCGCACGCCGTTCTCGTAATCCTCCGCCATCATCTGAAGGCGAGGCATCAGCCCGTCCCAATACTGCGATTCGTACCCGTAGATGACGCCCTGCGGATGACCGCAGTAGCGAGCGTAGGTCATGGGCGTGGCAATGCTGACTTCTTCGATGTGTCCGCGCAGCTTTGCGCCCGTATCCCGCTCGAAACGGTCGATCATCTTGTTCGCGACATAGGTCTTGGTCCTGAAGTAGTCCTGCGGCGCGATCTTTGCCCAGTCGTCCGACATATATAATGTTGTAAAGTACATCATCGACGTGCCTTCCGGCGAACAGTCGGGCTGCGCGCGGTTGAGGCACACGGTCGCCTGCACTTTGTTGCCCTCGATCGTGCGCATCTTTTCATACTGCGCAACGGAATCCGAAGTGTCATACAGGAAATAGTTGTGGTTTTCGACGCCCAGCTCGTCTGCAGTGGCGTCCAGCCCGAGGAACATGGTAAATCCCCTGCCCGAGAGTTTGCGGGCATTGGTCGCGCGCACGGCGCGTTCGGGCGGGGCGTCCATCAGCCTGCCGTACACGACGTGCGGCGAACAGTTGGCAACGACATGGCGGGTCTCGACCTGCGTGCCGTCGCCGAGTACGACGCCGCATACGCCCTGCGCATCCGTTTCGATCTTCACCGCCTCGGTATTCATCAAGACGTCGCCGCCCAGCTCGAGGATGCGTTCCACAAACGCAAGCGAAATTTCATGCGAGCGAGACTTGGGGGACACGGCGCCGCGCAGGATATAGCGGTTGACCATCGACGCATAGTGCGCAAAACTCATATCCTCGAGGTGCGCCCCCAGATAGCACCAGTAGGCGCTCAAAATATCCTTTGCCTTCTTCGGCATGCCGATCGTCCGGAACACCTCGTTCACGGAATAGGAGCCGCAGCGCACAAAGTTGCCGAAGTGCTCCACCATGTACTTGGAGTCCGTCTTGCCGTTCACCGAATTGGAGTATGCCTGCGCAAGGCGCACTTCTTCCGCAAGGTCAAAAAATCTGCGCGTCGCCTTTGCGCTGCCGGGAACGTAGGATTCCATCTTTTTGACGAACGCCTCCACCCCGAACGGCATCGTGGCGTCCAGTCCCTCCGCACGGCAGATCACACGGTATGCCTCGGGAATGGGCAGCCATTCGATCCTGTGCGTCACGCCCAGATCGTCAAACAGCAGACGAAGATCGCCCGCATTTTCCGCC
>CAJFNH010000111.1 GCA_904394195.1 Candidatus Gallimonas caecicola | reverse complement strand
TTTGTGTCGGGTTTTGCCTTGATGGGGTTTACCTTGAAGGAGAGTTCCTCCGCGGTCAGCGCTTTCAGCGAATATTCGATCATTTTATACACCTCTTTTACGTCGATTTTCCCTATTTTACCATGCTTTGTATAAAATGTCAACTCTCTTTTATCCGTCTGTTTTTTCCCGTAAAAAAGCACGGGCCGCGCCGGCGGCAGCAATTTATACAAAATGCGCGCGTTTATATTTTTCGCCCGAAATTTTTGCAACGGCGCATAAGATTATGCGAAAAAACACTTGCCTTTTTGTTGAAAAAGCATATAATACAGGCGGAGAAAAATGAAAGAGAAAAATATCGGATCGGCGTGACGTTCGTGCGCGCCGAAGGCAAGGACTATGGAACAGGCAAAGGGCATGAAGGATCTGACAAAGGGCAGTCCTTTCAAACTCATTTTCTTTTTTGCGCTCCCCGTGTTTCTGGGCTGCGTGTTTCAGCAGCTCTATAACATGGCGGATACCGTCATTGTGGGGAATACCATCGGGCCCGAGGCATTTACGGGCGTGGGACTGACGAGCTCCATCGTCTTTCTGGTCATCGGGTCGATGAACGGGCTGACGTCGGGTTTTTCCGTCAAGGTGGCGCAGGCGTTCGGCGCGGGCAATGAGGACGGCGTGCGCCGCGCCGTGGGCATGAGCTATCTTTTGAGCGCCCTGGTCGCCGCCGTGGTCACGGCGGTCGCGGTGCCGCTCACGGGCGTTCTGCTCGATCTGATGAACACGCCCGCCGCCTATTACGAGTATGCCTACAGTTATCTGTTCGTCATCTTCTGCGGCATTGCGGCGACTGCTTTTTACAACGTCGTTGCGGGCATGCTGCGGGCGGTGGGGGATTCGCGCACGCCCCTGTTCTTCCTCATCCTTTCAGCGCTGCTCAATGTCGGGCTGGACTTTTTGTTCATCCTCGCGTTCCGCATGTACTATACGGGCGCGGCGCTCGCCACCGTGCTTTCGCAGCTCATCTCGGGCGTCGGTTGCCTGATCTTTGCGCTGCGCCGCTATCCGCTGCTGCGCCCCCGCCGCGCCGACTTCAGATGGGATCTCCGCCTGGCGGGCGGGCATTTTGCGCAGGGACTTCCCATGGCGCTGCAGTTTTCCATTACGGCGATCGGCTGCATGGTGCAGCAGACGGCGCTCAACGGGCTGGACGCTTCGCTGCCCGGGGTAGTCACGGCGTACACTGCCGCTTCCAAGATCGACGGCGTTGCCACGCAGACGTTCGTTGCGCTCGGCACCGCAATGGCGACGTATGCGGGGCAGAACTACGGGGCGGGCGAGTACGGGCGCATCCGCAAGGGCGTGAAAGTGGGCATGCTGTACTGCCTTATCAGCATGGGCATAGGCTTTGTGTTCGATGTGGCGCTGTGCGAGCCGCTCATGCGCCTCTTCCTCAATACCGACCTGAGTTCCAACGTCGCCGCGCATTACGATCAGGTGATCGCCTACGGCAGGGAATATCTTCTGTGGCAGTGTTCCTTCTATCTCTTCCTCGGGGCCATCTACGTCTACCGCAATACGCTGCAAGGCATCGGCAAGAGTTTTATCACCACTTTTGCCGGAGTGACGGAGCTTGCGGCGCGCGTCGTCGCGTCGCTTGTGTTCGTCAGGATCTGGGGTTTTGCGGGCATCTGTTCCTCCAACCCTGCGGCCTGGGTGGCGGCCGCGGTGTTTCTTATCATCACCTATTACGTCTGCATGCGCCGGGCGGGGAAGCCTGCGGGGGAGCGCCCTACGCGCCTGCACCGCCGCGTTGCAGTGCAGGGCGGCAGATCTTCCTGAACAATTTTACGGGCGGGGAACGCATGGCGTTCCCCGCTTTTTTTACAGAAAAGACAGGGGATAAAAGGGCGCTGTTTGGAGCAAGTTTAAGATCATCAAGACGCGTTTTTGCGCAACAGCGATCTTCTGGAGCCGTGATCTACGGCAAGGGTTTCGGCTGTAGTTGTATGTGCCTTCCACCAAAGTCGGTAAAATGTGAGCGGGACTTTCAGGAGATATGCGGGGATGGTTTTCAGGGACGGCGCGGCTGCGCCGTCCTTTCATATACAGGCGCTCCGCGCAGCCAGGTAGCGGCAACGCGCGCGCTGTTCAGGTCGTCGAGCGGGTCGCCCTCCATCACCACGAAATCGGCGCGGCAGCCGGGGGCGATACGTCCCTTACGCGCATCGCCGTACTGGGCGGCGGCGTTTTGCGTCAGGGCGATGAGCGCCTCCCGCGCCCCGATCGCCTGGCAGGAGAAGTCCTCGCCCGAGGCGGTCCTGCGCTGCACGGCGCACCGCGCCCCCTCGAGCGGGTCGGGCGCGCAGACGGGCGTATCCTGGTGCAGCGTGAAGGGGATGCCGCGCTCCAGGGCGGAGCGCGCGGGCGAAATGCGCTGCGCACGCATACGTCCCAGGTTTTTCAGGTGCGTATCCCCCCAATGCAGGACGTGCGCGGGGAAGAAGGAGGGGATGGCGCCCAGCCGCGCCATCTCGTCCAACTGGTCGTCGCCCAGGATCTGGGCGTGGATGAGTACGGGGCGGATGGCGCGCCGCCCTTTTGCGCAAAGGCGGGCGAGGGCGCCCAGCAGGATGCGCGCCGCGCCGTCCCCGTTGCAGTGGGCAAGCAGCTGCGCGCCGCGCGCGGCGGCAAAGCGGCAGGCTTCATATACCTGCGCGGGGGTCATCTCCTGCGCGCCCATGCCTCCGCCCTCATACGGCTCGCGCAGGAGCGCCGTCTTCAGCTGCGGCGATCCGTCCAGAAAGATCTTCACGCCGCCGATGCAAAAACGCGGCGCGGCGCAAAAGAGCCTGCACGCCTCGTCGTAGCTGTCGGGAGAGGGGAAGGCGACGATGTCGGGCAGGGGCGGCGCTTCTGCGAGCAGGCGGCGGTAGAGGGGGAACATCTCGCGGGAGAGAAAGCCCTCCTGCGCCGTGGTCATGCCGTGGGCGAGGTATGCGCGCTGCGCCGCCTGAAAGGTGCGTCCGACGGCCTCGAACGCGGGCATGGGTACCCGCTTTGTTGCCGCAAGGTATGTCTTTTCCTGCGCGATACCCATGTCCGCGGGCAGTCCCAAAAGGCGCAGGGCGGCGGCGTTGAACACCCCGGCATGTCCGCTCACATGCTGGACATGGATGGGGCGCGCGGAGTCGAGCGCCCCCTGTTCGGGCAGCGCCTGTGCGTTCTTCACGGTGACAAGCTCGCCCTGCCCCAGCCCCTGTTCGCGGGCGAACGCTTCGGCGGCGGCAAGAAAGTCCTGCGCCGTGCTGCAGGCGGCGCCGTCCGCCTGCAGCAGCGAGAGCGCATAGGCAAGGATGTGCGAGTGCGCGTCGGGGAAGGCAGGCAGCACGCACGCCCCGCCCAGGTCCACCCGCCTGTCATAGGGCGGCCGCGCGGGCACGAAAAATTCGCCCTCCACAGCAAAGCACGCTCCGCCCGAAAGGGGGAGCGTGCAGTTTTCAAACAAGATCTTCATATCCAAAGGATTGCCCGTTTGCGGGAAATTAAACGCTCATCCGAGCGACGCCAGCTTTTCGCGGTATTTTACCGCCTGTTCCTCGTTACCGAGTCCGGATCGTTCTTTGCCAGAGCCTCGCGAATGGCAATGGCTTTCAGGTAATATTCCTCCGCCTTCGCATAGTCGTGCAGGCTGACATAGCAGATGCCCGTCAGATTGACAAGCGATGCCCGTGCCCGGTCGTCGCCAAGGTCGGGGTGCGCGTCGTAGATCGCCTGCAGCCGCTGCGCGGCGTGAAGGGCGCGGGGGTGATTGTTCTGATTGGACAGATGTTTTGCGTAGTCGCAGATCACGTCTGTCTCCACAAGGTATTTTTCGGCGACGGGCACGATCTTTTCGTACAGCGCCCCGATCTCGGCAAAGCGGTCCGCGTAGTCGGCCATCGCCGAGAGTACCTCGATCTTGGTGCGGATCAGGTCGTTGTAGTCCTCCTGCTTGTGCGCGCCGTCCATGCGCATGGCGGGGTCGGTGTATTCGCACAGTAGCGGGCGCACGCGGATGCCGTAGCGGCGCTCGAAACCGTCGCTGACGGAATAGATATAGCATATCTTCGGATATTTTGTCAAGAGCCTGCTCCCGATCTGCCCCGTTTGGGACCGCTTGCGGGCATAAAAGGAGTTTGCGGGAAAATCTTTTCGCAAAACAGGCAAAATTTTCCGAGAAAGGCTTGAAATTTACTGCGAAATGTTGTACAATAATTGTCGGCAAACATGAAAATTATCAGGAGGAATATCATTCATGGCAAAAAAGTATTGTTACCTTTTTACCGAAGGTAATGCGCAGATGCGCGAGCTTCTCGGCGGCAAGGGCGCCAACCTTGCGGAGATGACGAACATCGGGCTTCCCGTGCCCCAGGGCTTCACCATCTCGACGGAAGCCTGCACGCAGTATTATGAGGACGGCAGGCAGATCAATCCCGAGATCCAGGCGGAGATCATGGAATACATCGACAAGATGGAAAAGATCTGCGGCAAGAAGTTCGGCGACAAGGAAAATCCCCTGCTCGTCTCCGTGCGTTCGGGCGCGCGCGCTTCCATGCCC
>CAJFNH010000110.1 GCA_904394195.1 Candidatus Gallimonas caecicola | reverse complement strand
CCCTTCTATAACCTCAACTATCCAAGCGACATCACCGTCTGGATCAACGGAACGGAGACGAGCACCTACACGAGCCCGAGCGACTTCGGCGACCGACACGGCAAACTCACCCCGAAATGGTGGAGCAACAAACTGACGCAGTACGGAGAACTTGTAGAATTCTCCACAGATACGGCCGGCTCCTATATCAACGATACCCTGCTGCCCGATTCCCCCACAATCGACGATCTGAAGCTGCAAAATCCTCCTTTTATCTCCTTCCGCATCGGCATCAAGGACGATGCAAAACACAAAGGCGGCATGAATATTTTCGGCGAAAAATTCGGAGACTATCCGCAAAATATCATCATGAAAATCAAATGTCTGTAAAATATTTGCAGCCAAACACGCCAAAAAACCCTGACGGAGCCACTCCCGATCAGGGTTTTTCCTGGACAAAAATGCTTCCGCCGATCTGACGCACAAACTCTTCCGCCGATATGCACTGTGCACAACGGCGGGAACCAACCAACAGAGCGAACGGGCCGTTATTTCATTCCGAAGTTCTTTCAAAGAAACCGCAATGCAATAAAAAAGCCCCGGCGCTTTTAACGCCGGGGCAGTGAAAAAGATCGACCGAAATTTCTGCGGATGTTAAGCTGAAGTCTTCGCTTCGCTACGCCGCAGGACAAGCCCGTCCTCGCCCACGTCCAGCACGATGGTCTCGCCCGCCTGGGGATTTTCCTTGACGATGAACTTTGCAATGGGCGTTTCGGCGCGCGACTGGATAAAACGCTTTAAGGGCCTTGCGCCGAACGCAGGGTCGTAGCCGTTGTCCGAGATATACCCCACCGCGCGCGGCGTGACCTCCAGAGTCAGATTTTCCGCCGCCAGCCGCTCCTTCAGCCTGCCCAGCAAGATCCCGACGATCTTATCGATGTTCTCGCGCGTGAGCGGCTTGAACATGATGATCTCGTCCAGCCTGTTCAGGAACTCGGGGCGGAAGGAGCGCTTCAGAAGTTCCGCCACCTGCGAACGCGCCTGTTCGGTGATCTCGCCGTCCTCGATGCCGTCCATGATAAACTCGGAGCCGAGGTTGGAGGTGAGGATGATGATGGTATTCTTGAAGTCCACCGTTCTGCCCTGCGAATCGGTCACGCGGCCGTCGTCCAGGATCTGCAGCAGAATGTTGAACACGTCGGGGTGCGCCTTTTCGATCTCATCGAACAGGATGATGGAGTAGGGCTTGCGGCGCACCGCCTCGGTGAGCGTGCCGCCCTCCTCGTAGCCGACATATCCGGGAGGCGCGCCGATGAGACGGGAGACGGAGAACTTTTCCATGTACTCCGACATATCAATACGCACGATGTTCTTTTCGTCGTCAAAGAGGTTTTCCGCAAGCGACTTGGCAAGTTCCGTCTTGCCCACGCCCGTGGGCCCCAGAAACAGGAAGGAACCGATGGGACGGTTGGGGTCGGAGATGCCCGCCCGCGAACGCAGGATGGCGTCCGAGACCTTGCGCACCGCCTCATCCTGCCCGACGACCCGCTTGTGCAGATCGTCCTCCAGGCGCAGAATTTTCTCGCGCTCGCCCTCTTTGAGCTTTGCCACGGGGATGCCCGTCCAGCGCGCGACGATGCGGTTGATCTCCTCCTCGGTGACCTCGTCCTGCAAAATGGCGTCCTCGCGCGAGTTGACGCTCAACTTCGCCTCCTCCAGTTTTTTCTGCAGTTCTACCAGCGTTCCGTACTTCAGGCGGGAGGCTTCCTCAAACCTGCCCGCGCTCATGGCAGAATCGACCTCGCCGTTCACGCGGTCGATCTCCGCTTTGATCTCCTTCTCGGCGCGGATGGCGTTCTTCTCGTCCTCCCACTTTGCCTTCATGGCGGCGAACGTCTCCTTCAAGGAAGCAAGCTCCTTCTTCAGCGCCTCCAGACGCGCCTGCGAGAGGTTGTCCTGCTCCTTGGAGAGCGCCTTTTCTTCCACCTCGAGCTGGGCGATCTTTCTGTTCATGGCGTCCATGTCGGCGGGCATGGAGTCGATCTCCGTGCGGATCATCGCCGCCGCCTCGTCCACCAGGTCGATGGCCTTGTCGGGCAGGAACCTATCGGTGATATAGCGGTTGGAGAGCACCGCCGCCGCGACCAGCGCGTCGTCGTGGATGCGCACGCCGTGGAAAATTTCAAAGCGCTCCTTGAGTCCGCGCAGGATGGAGATGGTGTCCTCCACCGTGGGCTCGCCCACCATGACGGGCTGGAAACGGCGCTCGAGCGCGGCGTCCTTTTCAATGTACTTTCTGTACTCGTCCAGCGTAGTCGCGCCGATGCAGTGCAGCTCGCCGCGCGCAAGCAGCGGCTTTAACAGGTTTCCTGCGTCCATCGCGCCCTCCGACTTGCCCGCGCCCACCACGGTGTGCAGTTCGTCGATGAACAACAGGATATTGCCGTTTGACTTGGCAACTTCGGCAAGCACCGCCTTCAGGCGCTCCTCGAATTCGCCGCGGTATTTGGCGCCCGCGATGAGCGCGCCCATGTCCAGGGAAAAGAGCGTCTTGCCCTTGAGCGTCTCGGGCACGTCGCCCTTGACGATGCGCTGGGCAAGTCCTTCGGCAATGGCCGTCTTACCCACGCCCGGCTCGCCGATGAGCACGGGGTTGTTCTTGGTCTTGCGCGAGAGGATGCGCACGACGTTGCGGATCTCCTCATCCCGCCCGATGACGGGCTCCAGCTTGTGCTCGCGCGCACTCCTGGTCAGGTCGGTGCCGTACTTCTCCAGCGCCTCGTACGTCTCCTCGGGGTTGTCGCTCGTCACGTTCTGATTGCCGCGCACCGCCTTCATCCCCTCCAGAAATTTGTTCTTCGTCAGCCCGAAGCGGGAAAAGATGTCCTTCAAGCCCCTCTCGTCGTTGTCGAACAGGCACAAAAAGAGGTGCTCGACGGAAATGTATTCATCCTTCATGCCCGCGGCAAGTTTTTCCGCCTCGTTGAGGATGCGCCCGAATACGCTCGTCGCGTAGGGCTGCGAGCCGCCCGACGTTCTGGGCAGGCGCTCCACCGCGTCTTTGAGCGCGGAGGCGAGCCCGTCGGCATCCGCCCCTGCGCGGGCGACGATGCGGTAGTCCAGTCCGTCCCTGTCCATGAGGGCATAGGCAAGGTGCAGGGCGCACAGCTCGGGATTGCCGTACTCCATGGCAATGCTCTGTGCCCGCTGCACCGCCTGCAGCGATTTTTGTGTAAATTTATTGGCGTCCATATCTTCCTCCTTGTGAGCGGCTCCTCCGCTCCCCCGATGTTTTCCGCCTCTATTATACCGTGAAATTCACCTTCTTAAACAAATATAAACGCATGTTCGGAAGCCTTTTTTCATTTGGCTGTTGCTTTCCCCATGGCGGTGTGATATAATAAGAAAGAAGAGAGCTTTGGGGGAAAACAGTCGTGTTGGAGATCAGAGATCTGGTCAAGATATACCGCACAAAGGGCGGCGAAAGCGTGCTGGGCGTATATGACTATTTTTCCAGCGCCTTCGGACCCACCAATATCGGCAACGGAGGAGCCCGCCCCATCAGCTACTATTCCGACTACTGGATCGATGGCTTTGCGCAGGTCGATGCGGAGGATACCTTCTGGGAGGAGCGGCTGCTCACCGACACCGACCTGTCCGAACTCGGAACGGACGGCATTATCATCTCGTCGCACATGTTCGACTGCATGTGCTATCACGGGCTGTTCGACGACTCCCCCTATTACGGGCAGGCGTATGAGCTCAACGACTACGACGACGTCGTGGGAAAGCCCCTGAAACTTAACGCGGAAGACGGCGAACGCGTCACCCTTACCATACGCGGCGTGTTCCCCCTCGTATCGGACAGCTTTTATGAGGCGAATTACGAGCACTTCATCAGCGGGAACGGGCTGCATGCGCTCAACTACACCATCCCCGCCCACCAGCTGGGGAGAGACCTTCTGTTCTATAACAGCGATACCTTTCACACCTTTCTCTCCTCTGCGCGTTACTTCAACGAATATCCGCTGCAGGACTATGTAATGGACGAACATGTCGTTCGGCTGGACGGCAAGGCGGCGGGCGCGCCGCTCGGGAGCGGAGAGATCATCGTGCCCTTCGATCTGCTTGCCGATAAGCTCGAGCCAATGGCGGAGACTTTTCTAGATACGCTGGATATGGTGCAGGCTGCGCAATGGGCGCAGAGGCTGCTCACGGGGCAGACGCTCTTGAGCGACGGACGGTTTTCCGTGCCCGACGCGACGCCCAGATCTTTTACTGCGAATCCGCCATCATCGCGCTCGTGTGCTATGTGCTCGCCCTTATCGGCTGCTTTGTGCTGTGCGCGGTGCTCAACAGCATTATCATGGAATCGGTGAGCATCACCCTACTCGTCTTTGGTCCCCTTTCATGGCTTGTCATGCTTGTCATCGCCGTGTTCACCTCCGCGCTTGCGACCTTCCTGCCCGTGCGCAACTACACCAAACGAAAGCCCATCGAGAGCATCCGGGCGATCTGACAAAAAAACAAGCGGCGCAGCCGGTTGGCTGCGCCGCTTTCCTGTTTCGTGCGAACAGAACAAAGCTCTTTTTTCCGCCCGACAAACGGGGCGGTCACTTGACGA
>CAJFNH010000109.1 GCA_904394195.1 Candidatus Gallimonas caecicola | reverse complement strand
GGCGGCGATCATGCTTATGTCTTCTTTTTCACGAGTACCTGATAGGGCTTGATGAGTCCCTTTTGAATGAGCGCCTCGTCCGTCTGATACTTCATGTGGTAGTCCATCGGGATGGCGCCGGTCACGGTGATGGAGAACTTTGCGGCAAGGTCGGCAAGCAGTTCTCTGGCGTATTTTACCATGCGCTTGCTGGTGATGCGCACTTTCATGGGCGTCTCGGTATAGGTGCTCCTGTCCGAAACGTCCTCATAACGGTACTTTGTATCCTCGTACTGCGCAGGATCGAGCGCCAGGTAGAGGGTGAGCGTCTTGCCGCCCACATTGAGTTTGGCGATGCGCGCGGCATGGTAACGGAAATTTTCGCAATGGCGGCTCAGGCGCGACTTCACGCCCGTGAGCTCCGCAAACGCGTTCTTCAGGTCGGTGTAAAAGTCCTGCATCTTTTCGTCCTGAATGAGGCGGGACTTGAAGGAACGGCGGTATCTGGTCACAAATTCATAGCCCGCGGGAGCGGCAGAAGGGGGGATCGCGTCGGCTGCCGCCACCTCTTCGGCAACGGCATCTTCCCCGGCGACTTCATCGTTCTCAATATCCGGCTGCAGGTCAGGGTTTTCCTCCGTCTGTTCCTGTTCTTCTTCGAATGCGGCGACCTCGCGAGCCTGTTCTTCCAGCCATCGCGCCTCGGCACGGGCGCAGGGATACATCTCCATGCGTTCGCAACGGGCGCAGAAGGTGAACGAGCCGCACAGATCGTAACCTGCCGCTTCGCTCGCGATCCACTTGTCTACATCAAGTTCGTGCTGACGGCGCGCCAGCATCTCCTCGGTACGCTCCATTTTCTTCACCCCTTTATGTTAGTATCTTTATTATAATATAAAGTTGTGCAAAATGCAAGTCCCGCGCGCACTTTTTTTGTAAAAACATGACGGGCAGGGAATTTTGCCCAATTTGAAATACCCCCTTGACGGACTGTGTGAAAAGCAATATGATACTTGCGGCGGCATGAACGCCGTGTGGGAGCGGGTAAAAGAGACGCAGTGCTTTTTTACACGGAGGCGGGCTCCTGCGCGCCGCGGTCGCGGAAATCGGAAGGGGAAACGCCGACCTTCTTTTTGAAGAAGGCGGAAAACTGCGGGTAGTCCTCATAGCCGCAGTTTTTTGCAACGGCGGCGAGCGGGATGTCCGTGTGCTGCAGCTGCTGCATCGCGTGCGAAAGGCGCTTTTGCTGAATGTATTGTTTGGGGGAACAGCCTGTCGTCTTGCGGAAGAGATGACGGAAATAGTCTGGGCTGTATCCGATGGACTGCGCCAGCGCGTCCAGGTCGATATAGGAGACGAAATAGTCGTCGATATAGCGGATGGCCTGTTCCATGATGTCGGTGCTGCTTTGATTCTGCGTGGCGACAAGGCGGTTCAGTATGATGGCCAGTTCGGTCGAAAGGGTGTCAAGCATCAACGTGTAATTGGACTGTTTTTCCTTGTTTTCGTGAATGATCTTCAGCAGACAATTTTTGATCAGCAGCGTGGAATCCGTGCGTGCGAAAAGGGGAAGGGGCGGGTCCTGCATATCCAGCTTGAAGCCGAGCACCATCACGCTGCCGCGCTCGCCGATGTGACTTTCGTCGTGCGTGGTGAGGGGAGGATAGACGATAAAGGAGCCCTCCTGAAATTCCAGGTGCGCGCAGTCGTCGTTCAGATCTTCCGCAACGTAAAGGGACATGCCGTCGTTGGCGATGACGCGGTAGACGTCCGGCTTGTAATGGCTGATGCCCTTGCCTTTGAGATAGTACACAAGCTCGTAATCTTTGTGAAAGTGCGGCTTGACATACAAGTTCTTCCGATAGTCGGAGTGATGATAACAGTACACAAGTTTCGCCATATGTCGCCTCCCGGTTGCATTATAGAGGAAGAAATATGTTCTGTCAATACAAATCGCAATATTACAGCCGAAAATAACAAGTTCGCTCGGATGAAGGCTATTTAAATCTGCTCCGATCGCATGAGTTTATAAAATTATTCACAAAAAATCAAGAAATTATATGAAATTTTATTTCATTTTTTAGGATATTCAAAAAATTCTCGTGATTTTTCGGAAGAAGAAGGAGATATCCGCTCTTTTCATTCTCCGGAAATCATAAGTTTATCTCCGAAATTCGTATTGATTTTCCTTTGCAACGATGCCACAATATAGGCAGATAAGACCAAGTGAGGGAAACATGCAAAAACTCAAACTGATCGTGGATACGGATATCGGGGACGATATAGACGACGCCTTCGCGCTTGCGCTGCTCTTTCAGATGCCGGAAGTGGAGATCCTCGGGGTGACGACGGTCTATCGTAATGCGTTTTTACGGGCGAAGATCGCGTCGCGTCTGGCGCAGCTGTGCGGACAGAATATCCCGGTATATGTCGGTGAAGATACGCCGCTCAACGATCCCATCGAATGGTTCGCGTTCGAAAAGGCGGATGCGGACGGAAAGCCGCTCATCGGGCACTATGACGACAGCATGCGGCATGCGCCGATCGCACAGGAAAACGCGGCAGACTTTATTTTGCAGCAGGCGGAGCGCTTCCCCGGGCAGATCACCGTTCTGGCGCTTGGGCCTATGACCAATTTGGCGCGCGCTTATTTCAAGGCGCCGGAAACATTCCGCAAGATCGGACGCATCCACATGATGGGCGGCGACGCGTTCTATCCCACGCGGGAGTGGAATCTTCGCTGCGATACCGATGCGGCGGCAGCCGTATTTGCAAGCGGAGTTCCCATAACCATGATCGGCTACAACGTGACGAACGCCTGCCGTTTCAATGAAGCGGACATTGCCTTTATCGATACCTTGCGCAGCGCGGGTAACAGGTTGCTGGCGGCCATGATGCACACATGGATGGAGAACAATCATTTTCAGAAGCCGCCTGTGATGCACGACGGTCTTGCCGCAGCATGTCTTGCCGAAAACTTTTGTGATTTCGTCTCTCTCCCCATTGTATTACAGAAGGACGAGATGCGCGGCAGAACGGTCGTCGCCCCGGAAAAGCACATGCAGGCAACGCAGATGCGGGTCGCCGTGAGCGTCGACAGGGACGCGTTCATTGCATTTTTGAAGGACCGCCTCGGTCGGGCGGAACAAATACTCATCGATCGGGAGGAGCATTATGAAAGAACTGGACAGGGAGCTCGTGCAGGAGGCGGCCACAGCTGACCCGCCTGCGCAAAAACCAAAGAAGAAAAAGCGCAGAAAGTGGGACATCAACGAAAAGACGCTGGTCGTGCTTGCGTCCCTCGGGCTTATCTGGCTGGGCGTTTTCTGCTATGCGCCCATGTTCGGCGCCGCGCTTGCGTTCAAGGACGCCGATATGCGCCTGGATGTGTGGGATGCGCTCTTCACCTCCGAATGGGTGGGGTTTTATAACTTCAGGGAATTTTTCATCGACCCCAATTTTGCTCCGGTCTTCTGGAATACGCTCGGACTGAATACCATCAGCCTGCTGATCAATTTTCCCGCGCCCATCCTGTTTGCCCTGCTCATCAATGAAATGCGGCTGAAAAAGGTGCGCTCGGCAGTGCAGACGGTAGCGAACTTCCCGCACTTCATCTCCTGGACGGTGTTCGGCGGCATGATCATCGCGCTTTGCGATATGACGACGGGGATCATCAATCCCATCCTCAACGCGTTCGGGCTTTCCTCCAATGAGAATCCCGTCAACCTGTTGAGCGCCGACTACTTCTGGACGATCGCCATCCTGTCCAGTCTTCTCAAGGGCGTCGGGTGGGGGTCGATCGTCTACGTTGCGGCGATTTCCGGGATCGACCCGACTTATTATGAGGCAGCCACGCTCGACGGCGCCAACAGATTTCAGAAGGCGATCTATATCACGCTGCCCAGCATTTCCGGAACGATCACCATCTTTTTGTTGCTTTCCATCAGCGGCATTCTCAACAATAACTTCGAGCAGTTTTGGGCGCTGCAGAACAGCATCAACCTCTCCAAGAGCGAGGTGCTTGCAACGTACATGTACAAAATGGGTCTTTCGCAGCGGCGGTATTCCTATTCCTCCGCGCTCGGGCTATTCAACTCCTTGATCAGTTTTGTCTTGTTGCTCGCAAGCAATTTTATCAGCAAGAAGATTTCCGGGAAGGGGCTGTACTGAAATGGCGAAAGAAAGGCTCCGTAAAAATCACATCACCGTCTTTGACGTGGCGCTCCATGTTCTGATGGTACTGTTTGCCCTTCTGCTTCTGTATCCCTTCTGGTATGTGCTGATCGGCTCGCTCAACGAAGGGCAGGATTACCTGACGGGCGGGATATGGTTGCTGCCGCGCACGTTCACGATGTACAACTATTCGGTCGCCTTTGCCGACGAGCGGCTGTGGGTCGGCTTCCGCGTTACCGTCTCCAGAACGGTCGTCAACACGCTGTTTGCCCTGTTCTTCACGTCCATCGTCGCCTATGCGATGAGCAGTCCCAAACTGCGCGGGAAGGGCTTCTTTTATAAGGCGAACATCTTTACGATGTTCTTCAGCGGCGGGCTCATCCCCACCTATATGATCATCGTCAAGCTCGGCTTTTACAACAGTTTCTGGGTCTACGTCATTCCGAGCATG
>CAJFNH010000108.1 GCA_904394195.1 Candidatus Gallimonas caecicola | reverse complement strand
CGGCAGAAGATAACTCACGTCCAGGCGCAGCCCGTCGATATCGAAGGCGTCGATCCAGAAGCGCACCGCGTTCATGAGATAGTTCTGTACGTCCTGATTTTCCAGACGGAGCTTGACAAGTTCGGGATGTCCTTCCCAGTTTTCATAGTCGAGCCCGTCGTTATAGCGGGAATTTCCCCAAAAGTTGATGTTGAACCAGAAGCGGTAGTCGGTCCCCTCCCGTTTTTCCAGCACTTCCCGGAAGGGCGGGAAGGCCCTGCCCACATGGTTGAACACCCCGTCCAGCACCACACGGATGCCTGCCGCGTGCAGCTTTTTCACGAGAGCGGCAAATTCCTCATTGGTGCCCAGACGCCTGTCCACCTTATAAAAATCCACCGTATCGTAGCCGTGCCGCTCGCTCTCAAAGAGCGGGTTGAACAGGACTGCGCCGATGCCGAGCTCCTTGATACGGGGAATCTCCGCCTCGATGAGCCCCAGACGGTGACGCGTTTCGCCAAAGTCGTTCTCGCGCTCCGCACCGCAAAACCCCAGAGGATAGATCTGATAAAACACACTTTCGTCAAACCACATTTTGTGTCATCTCCTTTTTTCTCACCGACATATTGTACCATACGTTTCCGCGTTTGACAAGAGGGTTTTTGAAATTTCTCAAAAAATACCCGATACACGGGTTTGCGCCATCTCTTTCTTTTTACTTGCATTTTCAACGCCGAAGGGATATAATTAGAAAAAACAGGATGTAACGCCATGAAAAAACTGATGAAATTTCTCAACACCTCCTATACCGCCTATCAGGCAACGGAAAACGCGCGCGCCTTTCTGCAGGCACAGGGTTTTTGTGAGCTGCACGAAGAGGAAGCATGGCAATTACAGGCGGAAGGGAAATATTATGTCATACGCGGCGGAAGCGCCCTGATCGCCTTTCGCATGGGCGACGCACGCAAGGGCTTCAAGATCGTGGCAAGCCACACCGACTCCCCGGCGCTCAAACTCAAAGAAAACGCCACCCTTTCAGACGGGAACTATACGCGGCTGAACACCGAGCCGTACGGAGGCGGACTATGGTACACCTTTTTCGACCGACCGCTCAAACTTGCCGGCCGCACGATTACTATGTGTGACAAAGTACTATGCACAAACTCATTTGTGAGCGATTTTACAGTCACTTTACCCTCTCTTGCCATCCATCTCAACCGCGGTGCGAACGAAGGATTTGCTCCCGACAAACAAAAGGATCTGCCCCTGCTGTCGCTGGGAAAGAGCGATTTTGAAGCATTGCTCGGCAATCCCGTTGCCTACGACCTGTTCGCGGCATGCGCACAGCCCCCCTATGTGTGGGGCGAACACGGAGAGTTTCTTGCCTCTCCCCGTCTGGATAATCTTGCAAGCGTATATGCTTCGCTCATAAGTCTTGCATGCGGCGCAAACGGCGTGTGTGTGGCAGCCTGCCTGGACAGCGAGGAAGTGGGCAGCCATACCCGCCAGGGTGCGGCGGGAGATTTTTTGCGCACCGTTCTCGAGCGGATCGCTTTTTTGCAGGGACTGACAAAGGAAGAAATGCTGCGCACATACGCCGCTTCCTTTTGCATCTCGCTCGACAACGCGCAGGGATTTCATCCAAACCATGCCGAAAAGTACGATCCGCAGAACCGCGCGATGCTCGGCAAAGGCGTTGCCATCAAGGGCCATGCGGGCGGCGCATACACCACGGACGCCCTGTCTGCCGCCGTTATCAGAACGGTATTTGCAAATGCTGGTGCCCCCATGCAGGTGTTCTATAACCGTTCGGACGCAAGGAGTGGTTCTACGCTCGGCGCCATCAGCCTGGGACAGGCGTGTATCCTGACCGTTGACATCGGACTGCCGCAGCTCGCCATGCACTCTGCCGTGGAGAGCATTGCCTGCGGCGATTACAAAGCATTGTGCGACGGGCTTGCATGCTTCTATCAGAGCATAATATCCATTGAAGGAGACAAGATCCGCATAGCCTGACGGACGATAACCTGACGGACGGGAGAAATCGTTTATGGAATTGCGTGTTCTGCGTTATTTTCTTGCCGTAGTGCGGGAGGGAAGCATCACGGCAGTAGCGCAATCGCTGCATATGACCCAACCCACCCTGTCCAAACAACTGATGGAGCTTGAAGACGAACTCGGGAAACAACTTTTTGTACGGGGAAAACATCGGGTCCGCCTTACAGAGGCAGGCGAATTTATGTATCGGCGCGCACAGGAGATCGTTGACCTTGCCGACCGGACCCGGACGGCGCTGCGCTCGCAGGATGGGACCATCGCGGGAGACGTTTCCATCGGTTGCGGTGAAACGGAGGGTATGCGCGTGCTCATTCACGCCATGAAGGCGCTCATCGCAGATCATCCTCATGTGCGCTTTCACCTGTACAGCGGAAACGACGAAGACGTATCTGCCCGCCTGGAAAAGGGGCTTGTCGACTTCGGACTGTTTGTCGGGAACACCGATCTTTCCGGCTATGATTTTCTGCGCCTGCCGGTTGCCGACACATGGGGACTCGTCCTGCAGCAAACGCATCCGCTCGCACAACGGACGCATATCACGCCGGATGACATGCGCGGACTCGCCCTGCTCTGCTCGCGCCAGACCCTTGAACGCAACGAACTGTCCGGCTGGCTCGGCGACGATTTTCAAAACCTGAATGTCGTCTCAACGCACAATCTCATCGGGAACGCCGTTCTCATGGTGCAGGAAGGCGTCGGATGCGCCGTCACCATCTCCGGACTCATCAACACGCGCGGCACAGGGATCGTATTTCGTCCCTTCGCCCCGGAGATCCGCGCCGAACTTGTGGTCGCATGGAAAAAGCACCCGGCTTTTTCCGCCCCTGCGCGCGCTTTTTTACAATATCTTCAAAGTACGATCGCACAGGAAGCGGCAGACAAATGAAAAATAAAAGCGGCGCGCCGCATTTGGCAGCGCGCCGCTTTTATTTTATGCGTCTGTCTTTTTCCCGTCTTCAACGGGCATGCGCGACTGTTCGAGGATCTCCTGATAGTAGGGGTCGGAGGTAAAGTCGCGCGGAGTCGTATATTCTCCGCCCAGCGCCTCGATAGCGTATTTGAGCTCACGGAACTCGAGGTAATTGATATCGTCCCGTTCAATATATGAAAGCAGGACGGGCAGAGCACGCTCGTCGCCGTAGGCGGCAAGATAACTTGCGTGCATGGGCACCTCGTCTCCGGTGAGAAAGGCCTCCAGCAGCAAATCGTAAACACGGTCGTCACGCTGTCTGCAGCGTGACACGATCTCGAGCATGAGCTCCTGTTCGACGCCACGGGCATACATCGTGAGCGCACGCTCTTTCGCGGCGTCCGCCCCTCCCTTGAGCTGCTCGCAGACCGTTTCCTTGATATCCTCGTTTACATCGGAGGCGAGGATCTCAAAATATGCAGAAAATGCCCGCTCGTCACTGCCCGCCAGGTTGACCGCAAGCGTCAGGATCTCTTCTTCGCGGCGGTCGAGCAGCCCGATGAGCGCATCGCTGCTGCCGCGCGCTTCGATCTCTCGGCACAAAAAGTCCGGAACGGGAACGCCCTGCTCAATGTGGCGCACGAGCGTGGAACACAGTTCTTCGTCCGTCATATCGGCATAATACTGCTTCGGCGTTGTGCCTGCTACCGCAACGTAAGTATCCCCGAATTGCTTGTACAGCCTGGGAATGACGTTCTCCCACTGCTTTTCTGAATATTTTTCCGGATTGCGACGGATATATTCGGCAAGTTTTTCGTCAAACAGTCCGTCAAAATCGATGAGTTTTTTCATAACGCTCCCCTTCTGATCTACATCATATAATCCAGAATGCTCTGGGTCGTATATTTGTTCGCGTCAAAGAGCGCAACGATCTCATCGATCGAACGTTCCCCTCCCTTCAAGCGGGCCTCACGATAGATCGCCGCGGCCAGCGACGCGCGTTCATCGCAATAATCGAGGGCTTCCGCCTCCTCCAGCGAGGCATACACGTCCTCCGCCGCAGCGCAGATCTTCCCCTCGTTCTCCTCGCTCAAAAGCGCAAACTTGGAATACACATCGGCAAAAGCCTTTAAGAACGCCTCCGCCTTTTTTTCGCCGATCTCGATCTTGTGCGTGAAAAATTCCTTATACACATTGCAGACCACCACGCCGAACGAATCCTCCGCATTGCGCATGGTCAGTTCATGCAGGATGTTGATCTTGGCATACTCTTCCAGTTCGCAGTCGAGCAAAACTTCCCGCAGGAAGTCGTCCGCATGGGCGCGCACGGCAACGCGTACGGCGAGTGACTGCAGCTTTTCATCCCTGCCCTCCATTTCGTCAAAGGCGATGCGGAAAAATGTATCGAGCTGTGACAGACCTGCAATGCGGCGCACGTCCCGTTCTTCCACCGATGCCGCCGCCAGCAAAAAGCCCGCGATCGTCTCGTACTCGTCCTCCGGCACGCGGTAATAGTAATTCATGGAGAAGGGCTCCTCTCCGTCCTCAAGCGAACGCATGCGCTCAAGATAATATTCGGCAACTGCCTTGCGAGGATAGAGCGTGGTGAGCATCTCCAGCGAGGAGATCGCCTGCTGCGTATTCCCCGTGCGGTATGCGGCGACGGCATGAAACCAGAGAATGTTCTCGTCATAGGGAAGGCGCTCTTTGAGAACGGAGAGTTTTTCAAAGGCGGGCTCGTCCAATCCCG
>CAJFNH010000107.1 GCA_904394195.1 Candidatus Gallimonas caecicola | reverse complement strand
TCATGAAAGTTATTTTCTTTTTGTACCTTTATTATACCATGGATTTTCCGTTTGTCAAGGGGTTTGGGAAAAATTTTTTATTTTTTTATTTCAGGCTGCGAACGCGCGCCGAAATGTCTGCGGAAACGGATATGAGGGGGATATCTTTCCATTTTCCGTATACTTCCATGGAAGAGCGTTGCAGTGAGCGGCGGAAAAAGAGCAGGTCGCACTCCGCCTGTGCGCAGGTCTGCCAGAGCGAGCGGGCATAGCCGGTCAGCAGCTGTGAAAGCCGTTCCTCCTCCTGCGCAGAGATCGTACCCTTTGCAAGCGTGTCGGGCGGCGACACTTTATTCTCACCGTACAACTGGACTTTGCAGGCGATCTCCAGCCCGATGGCAGGCGCGGGGGCGGTCTCTACGTTTACGGATCCGCTGTTTTTGAGGATGATATAGGTCTTGCCGTCGGCGGCAAAGGTCCCCGCATACACATTTCCCTCCAGCAGGCTGAATGCAAAGGTCTCCTCGGGGGAGAGCAGCGCTGCCATGCGCCCTTCCGAAAAGACGGCGGTCTCCTGCGTGCTGTATATTTTTTGCTGCTGTCCGGATCGTTGTGCGCCTGCAGAGTTCTGCGCGCCTCCCTGTTCCTGACCGCCGCCCTCCTGTGCCTGCGCCCGCACATAGGGCATGTAGCCGCTCTTGCTTGCGCCGAAGTAGCCGATGGCAAATTCGCGCAGGGTGGTCGTCATGACCTGTCCGGACTTTTGCGCCGCATCCGAAAAGAGCTTTTCCAGCGCCAGCGCCGAGGTGTCGTCGATGGCGCTCGTGGAAGAGAGCATCTCGCCCGCGCTTCCCTCGCACGCCGCCAGCAGGCAGGAGTCAGGCACATATTCGTTGCGCAGAAAGTAATCGAGGCAGTCAAACACATCGTCCGTCACGGTGCTTTCGCCCAGAAGAACAAGGTCGCAGTAAATGAGCTTGGGCACCCAGCCCGTCTGGGCGTACAGGTCGGCAAGGCAGTCCGAAACGGTCGCGCCGCTTCCCTCGATCTCCACGCTCGACGTCCCGCCCGTGGTGCGGTCGGTGCCCTTGGGCACGGCGATCTGCGCCGTCAGCGCAAAGCCGTCCTCCGTGCGGTCGATGCCCGCCGCCAGCACGAGCGCCGTCTTCTGGATGTCCACCAGACCGAAGTCATTGGTAAAAAAGGTGAGCGCCACCAGCACGCACAACAGCGCCCACAGCTTCATGGGGATGCGTTTAAGAATTTTTTTCATGCGGGCGCCTCCCGAAGATGAGCAAAAGCAGCAGCGGCAGCAGCACGCTGAAAACGGGGAAGATCCAGAACAGCCTGCCCGTCACCCATTCCACTGTCTGCGAGGTGCGGAAGTTGAGCAAATAGATGACAACCAGCATCACAAGGTTGACGGCTGCGGAAAGCAGAAAGGGCAGTTGTTTTTTGCCGCCGAATGATTCCGTCAACATTCCCACCGTGCCGTGCAGGGGAAAAATGACATAAAAGGTCAGAGCGAATGTGGCGGCAAAAATGAACAGATAGTCGATGCGCCCCAGCACCGTCATTCCCGCAAAAAAGCCGCTCATGCGCGCGATGGCGTGTGCCTGTATGACGGCGATCTCTGAAAAGATGCCGTAAAAGGTGGCAATGAGAAAGAGCAGCACTCCTCCGCCTGCAAGATAGCACAGCGCTCCCTTCCATGCAAGTCCTTTGGTATAGGAAAAGCGCCCGATCAGGGGAAGCAGGAGCGCCGCGTCAAAAAACCATCCGCACGCCGCTCCCGTGCCGCCGGCAAACGCCGGCGCGCCCGCCGCGCCGGCAGGAGAGAGCGCTCCGTAGTCCGCGCTGCCCACCGAAAGCAGCAAAATGCCCGCCAGCCCGACAAGGGAGAGAGGCGCGAGGATATCCCACATGCGCCCGAGCGAGACGAGCGGGCGGGAACACAGGTACGCCGAAAAAAGAAAGAAGGGCGTAAACACCAGGTAGGCGGGGATGGTATCGTAAAAGATGCTGCGTACGAGCAATTTTTGTTCGATGACGGGCAGAAGCGCGGCGAACAGCAGGAATGCGGACAGCACCAGAACGCAGATCTTTGCGCACACGCTGCCCGCAGCGTCGCGGACGAGGGCGTAGAGCGTGCGCTCCCGCCGCGCGAGCAGCAGCACGCAGAATACGAGCGCCGCCTGCACGAGCACCTGTGCGAGCACGGGCCAGAGCAGGTCGTTCCGGCAGATGGCGGCAAGCCGCGCGGGCATGATGACCATTTTGCCGAGGGGCGCGATCGCCGCCAGAAAAAAGAGGATCTGACGGGATGTCAGTTTCATTTCAGCCTCCTTTTATTGGGACTTCTCAGTGTTTCCGGGCGCTCTTTGAGGGAGAGCAGGTTATATTTTACAAAGGTGTCGCGCAGGTCGCGCCCCACAAAGGGCGCAAAGGGAGCGCCTACGGGCACGCCGAAATTCTCCGTCGAGGCAATCACGACCAGACAGAGCGCGGACACGAGCAGGATGCCGTAAGTGCCCACGCTGCCAGCGGCAAGCAGCATGGCAAGGCGCAGGACGCTCGTTTCTTCGATGAGATTGGGCACGGCGTACAGTCCGATGCCGCTGAACGCCACGATGATGATGGCGGGGGTGGAAACAAACCCGGCGCTTACCGCCGTCTCTCCCAGCACCAGCGCGCCCACCACCGACAGCGCCATACCCACATATTTCGGCATGCGGATGCTCGCCTCGTTGAGCACTTCCAGAACGAGCAGCACGAGCAGCATCTCCAGCGAGGGGGAAAGGGGGATGTCGCGGATGCTTCCCGCGATGGTCAGCAGCAGTTTCACGGGCAGAAGCTGCAGTTTGAAGAGCTGCGCCGCAACGTAGAAGGCGGGCAGATAGATGGCGGTGATCAGCGCGAACAGGCGCAGAAGGCGGGTGAACGTGGCGCGGTAGGCGGGTACAAAGTAATCTTCGCTCGACTGGAAGTCCTCCGCCAGCAGATAGGGCAGCGTGAGGGCGATGGGGGAGCCGTCCACAAGGATGCCCGCCCGCCCTTCCGCAAGTTTGGCGCAGAAGATGTCGGGTTTCTCCGTCGTACCCACCTGCTTGACGAGCGAATAGGGCCGGTCGGAGAGAAAGCGCGTAAGGTAGGAGGAATCGGGCACCGCGTCGATGTCGATCTTTTTCAGTTTACTTCTGATCGCCTCCACAATGTCTTTGCGGCAGGTGCCTTCCAGCCAGCACAGCGCCACCGAGGTTGCCGAGCGCCTTCCCACGGTGAGCATCTCGATCATCAGCTCTCCCGTCTTCAGGCGCCTGCGCACGAGCGATGTGTTCGTCTTGACGTCCTCTATGAAGCCCTCGCGCGGCCCCTTGATGGCAACGTCCGTCGGCGGCTCGGCAACGGCGCGCACCGCGACCTTTTTTGTCCCCACGATCAGGCCCGCGTCGGCGCCCTCCCACAGCAGAACGGGGTTGCCCGCAAGCACTTCCCCGGCAAGTTCTTTCACGTTCTTCTGCGTGCGCACTTCGGGGGAGAGCACATGCTGCGCAATGCACTCCGCCTGCGGTGCGCCGTCATAGCCCGAAAGGGGGCGCAGCGCCTGCTCGGCAAGCAGGTCCTTGTCCGTCAGTGCGTCGGCAAAGATGCAGACGTATTGCCGTTTTGCGGCATCTTCGAAGAAAAAGGTGAGGATGTCCTGCGCGGGAAGCAGTTCTTTGAGCGCCTCCAGATCGGCGTCCCGTTTTCCCGAAATTTCCTTTTTTACCATTCCGTTGCAAGTATGTGCCGCTTTCGTGCGTTTATGCGGCGGAGCAGCATGCAAAAACCCCCGCTTCCCACAAGGGAGCGGGGGCGACGGTCAGGTCTGCGTCAGCGCCGCAAGATAGGCTGTGACCAGTTCGGTCAGGGCCATCAGCTCTGCTTCCGAACAGGCAGGGGCGGCGGAAAAGAGCGTCTCGCGCACAAACTCGCGCAGCTCGTTTCCCGTCTTTTTGCGGGCACCCTCGCACAGGGTGCGCGCGACCGCCTCGCGCGTCTCTTCGGGCACATACCCTTCGAGCAGGGGCGCGACGGGAGATACGCTCTCCGCGCCCCCAACGGGCGCGGAACCGCCTTGATCTTCTCCGTCCGCACTCTGTTCGTTGTCCGCATCCGTGCCGTCCATCCGTTTGCGGAAGAACTGCTCGTACACGACGTAGTAGAGCGTCGCGGCGCACCCGCAGGCGAAGCCGCCTTCAAAGGTCGCAGCAAGTCCCGTCGTGAACGGCTCTGCCGACAGCGTGACGATGGCGCGGTACACGGCGTACAGCACGGTGCCCAGCGCAAAGGGTACAAAGACGTACAGCTTGTTGGGCGCATTTTTCAGGACCGTCTTTTTCAGGAGCGCCGTCAGTAGACTGACGGCGCCCGCGAGGAGGAGCACGTCCCACCCGTACAGGCGGAACGCGTTCAGGTATTGGATCGCCGACATAACTATCCCTCACTTTCCCCGTCGCATGTCCATTATACGGCATGTTTTCGGTTTTGCGAGGGATGCGTGCCGTTTTTTTTCGCAAGAAAAAAATAATCGTCCCCTTGCGGTGCATACAATAGGGCAAGGGGCGGGACGGGCCCGCCGCAGGGAGGTCGGTATGAAAAAGTTCATCTGCATTGTAATGTGCGCCGTCATCGTTCCGGGCGTGCTGGGGCTGACGGGGTGCGCAAAGGTGCCCGAGAACGGGAGCTATACGATGACGCTCGAATATTT
>CAJFNH010000106.1 GCA_904394195.1 Candidatus Gallimonas caecicola | reverse complement strand
AATGACGGAGATCCCCGCCCGGGCGCACGCGGTGAGCGGGTCGTTCGCCCCCAGCGCGCGGATGGGATAGAAGATGGCGGGATGATGGGTGAAAATGACGTTCGCCCCCGCCCTCTTTGCCTGTTCGGCCGCCTCAAGAGAGAGATCGAGCGAACACAGAACGCCCGTCACCTCCTCGCCGCAGTCGAGCAGGATGCCGCTGTTGTCATGCGCGCCGTATGTATCGCAGTACTCGGCACTCAACGCAAAGGGCGCGAGCGCGTCCGCCGCGTCATAGATATTCTTCAATCGCATCTGCAATGTCCTCCAATTCATGCAGCCGCGCAAGGAGCTCCTCACGCTGCCGCCCCGCCGCAACGCCGCGCAGCGCGCCGCGCAACGTTTCAGCCTCCGAGGAGACCTTTCCGAGAAATGCCCGACCGGGTGCCTTCAGATTGTCCCGCCCGTAGCGATATTCAAACTCCGAATAGGCGTCGCCGCCCGTCCCCTCTCCCGCGATCAGATCGTAAAACTTTCCGGCGTCCGAGAAGGTCGTATCCAGCGTCAGGCGGGCGCCGCGCGCAAGCAGAAAACGGCGCACCTTCTCGCTGTTTTTCATGGGCTGGAACACGAAGCGTGCGGGGAGCGGGCGCTTTGAGAAGATGCGCACGATCTCCTCGCCGCCCATGCCGGCGCAGAGCACGCAGTCGGGCTGCTCGGCGAGCCCCTCCAGTCCGTCCGCACACACGGGAACGCACCTGCCCGCCGCGATCTCATCCTTCAGAAGCGTCCTGGCCTTTTCAAGGCACGCAGCGCTCACGTCGCAGGCATATGCGCGCTCGCAGAGCCCGTTATCGAGCACATATTTGGTGCAGTAACCGTGATCGCAGCCCACGTCGGCAAATATCTTTGCCTGCGGGATATGCGCACAGATACAAGCAAGCCTGTCCGTCATCAGTCGAGGAAGTCCTTGAGCTTTTTGCTGCGGCTGGGATGGCGGAGCTTGCGCAGCGCCTTCGCTTCGATCTGGCGGATGCGCTCACGGGTGACGTTGAACTCCCTGCCTACCTCCTCAAGGGTGCGCGGCTTGCCGTCGTCGATGCCGTAACGCAGGCGCAGCACTTTTTCCTCGCGCGGGGTGAGCGTATCGAGCACGCCCAAAAGCTGCTCTTTGAGCATGATGAACGCCACCGAATCGCCGGGCGTCTGCGTCTTGTCGTCCTCAATGAAGTCGCCCAGATGGCTGTCCTCCTCCTCGCCGATGGGCGTCTCGAGCGAGACGGGATCCTGTGCGATCTTCTGGATCTCGCGCACCTTGGCAACGTCCACGTCCATCGCCTCGGCGATCTCCTCGGGCGTGGGCTCCCTGCCGTTCTCCTGCAGGAGCATGCGCGACACCCGCGTGAGCTTGTTGATGGTCTCCACCATGTGCACGGGAATGCGGATGGTGCGCGCCTGATCGGCGATGGCGCGGGTGATGGACTGCCTGATCCACCACGTTGCATAGGTGGAAAATTTGAAGCCCTTCTGATAGTCAAATTTTTCCACCGCCTTCATGAGCCCCAGGTTCCCCTCCTGGATGAGGTCGAGAAAGAGCATCCCCCGCCCGACGTATCGCTTGGCGATGGACACGACAAGGCGCAGGTTTGCCTCCGAAAGGCGGCGCTTCGCCTCCTCGTCCCCCTCCTGCATCTTGCGGGCGAGTTCGATCTCTTCATCGCTCGATAAAAGGGGGACCCTGCCAATGTCCTTGAGGTACATTTTTACGGGATCGTCCAGCCCGATATCGGAGAGCGCCTGCTCGAAGAGCTCTTTCTCGCGCTCCTCCTCGTCGAAGATGGTGACGCCCATCTCGGGCAGCGCCTTGTACACCACCTCGATCTGCTGCGGGTTGAGATCGTACTTTTCCAACACGTCGTAGAGGTCGTTGGTCGAGATGCTTCCCTTCATCTTGTAGTCGGAAGCGATCTTGGCAATGAGTTCGTTGAGTTTTTCTTCCGGAATGTTCATGCTTTTCCTCCTGCCGATAGTTTTTTCAGCTCTTTGGTATATTCGTTGATGCGCATCAGGATCTCCCGCTTATCCTCTGCCGTCTGCGCGGCGTCATACTCTGCGCGCGCTTCGGCGATCTTTTGGGTGAGCGGACGGCGCAGCAGCGCCGCCACGCAGTCCGTAAAATACTTTTGCGCGGCGGGAGAGTCAAGATTGTCGCCGTAGTCGAGGTCGAGGATCTCTTCCAGCTCCCCGTCCGCAGGCAGCAGATCGAAGATGCCGCTCGCGCGCACCGCACCCGCCTTGCGCTCCTTCATCACATATCCCGCCACCGTCACATGCGCGGGGTCTTCAAAGGAGAGCGCGGCAAGGTCGCATCCGCGCGCATAGGGCTTGTCCAGAAGGCACGCCGCCAGCACAAAACGCGCCGCCTTCTTTTCCAGACCCGCGTCGTCCTCGCGCACAGACGCGGCGGGACGTACGGGCTCCTGTTCCTGAATTTTGGGAACGTTTTCAAGATCGCGTGCCAGCGAATTGAGGCTCACCCCCGTCTCCTGCGAGAGACGGCGCAGCAATTCCTCCCGCTCGGTCGCACTCTCGGCCTCCCGCACGATGGCGAGCGCCTCGGCAACATAGTCCCGCTTTTCATCCGTCTTTGTGAGGTCGTACTTGCGCCGCGCGGCAAGCAGGCGGAAGTCGATGAGCGGCATCGCCGCATCCAGACAGGCGCGGTAACCCTGCTCCCCCTGTTTCCGGATGACGTCATCGGGATCCATCCCCTCGGGCAGCGGCACCACGCGCACCTTCAGCCCCTCCTGTTTGAGAATGTCCAGTCCGCGCAGGTTTGCCTTCTGCCCCGCAAAGTCGCCGTCGTAGCTGATAAACACGTTCTCGGTATATCGCTTGAGAAGGCGCGCCTGTTCCTTGGTGAGCGAGGTGCCCATGCTGGCAACAACGCCGCGGAAGCCCGCCTCGTACAGCGAGATGGCGTCCATATACCCCTCGACGAGGATGAGGGAGGAGAGTCCGCCCGCGCGCCGCTCCTTTTTGACGAGATTGACGTTGTAGAGCGTCCTGCTCTTGTTGAAGAGCAGCGTCTCGCGCGTGTTCTTGTACTTGGCGCGGTCGCTCTTTTTGAGCAGCCTGCCGCCGAACGCGACTACTTCGTCCATCTGGTTGATGATGGGAATGATGAGCCGCTCCCCTTCCGCGTCGATGAGCCGCCCCTCCTCCGTGCGCGAACAAGCCCCGCTCTCTTCGCATTCCTCCGGCGTATAGCCCTGCGCGAGCAGATGGGAGGGCAGCGAGGAATAGTCGAGCGAGGCGCCGATACCGAACCTGCGCGCCGTCGAAGGGGAAATGCCCCGCCGCTGCAGATAGGCAAGGTGCGCTTCCGCCCTGCCCGAATAGAGGTTGCCGAAGTAAAAACGCGCGGCGTCCTTCATGAGCGCGGCGAGCCTGTCCCGCTTTTTCTTCTTTGCCGCCGCCTCCTCCGCCGAGCGGTCGTCGTAGGCGGGCACCTCCATCTTCACGCGTGCGGCAAGGATCTGTACCGCCTGCATGAAATCGACGTTCTCATAATTTTTGACAAAGCCGATGACGTCCCCGGACGCCCCGCAGCCAAAGCAGTGATAGTACCTGTCCGCCGCATTGATGGAAAAGGACGCCGTTTTTTCATGATGGAACGGACAGCATGCCCAATAGTTATAGCCACGGCGCTCCAATTTTATATAGCTTCCGATGACTTCCACGATATCGTTTTTTTCCTTGAGCTCGCGGATAAAGTCGGTAAAATTTTCTTTGTTCATACGCTGCCCTCCCTGGGAACGAACAGCTTTTTGAAGAGTCCGATCGCATAGCGGTCGGTCATGGACGAAAGATAATCGCAGATCGCCTGCGGGACGCTCTCGCGCGCCGTGGCAAGATAGAGGGGCGGAAGCTCCTCCGGCCGCTCTTCGAAGTAGCCGTACAGCGAGCGCAGGAGACGCTCGGCGCTCTCCTGGATGAGACGGTTGGCATGTTCGTAGACGTGCTCGAACATGAACGCACGCAGATCGTCCAGCGCCTTCGCCTTTTCGGGCGACATGCGCACATACGGCTTGCCTGCGGACGTCTCGTAAATGTCCATCACGCAGGTATTGATGCGCGCCGAAGTGTCCCGTCCGAAGATGTGCACGCTCTCGGCGGGCAACTCCTCCTCCGTAATGACGCCCGCACGGATGGCGTCTTCAATATCGTGATTGATGTATGCAATGCGGTCTGCAAGGGAGACGGCGCACCCTTCGAGCGTGGCGGGATGCCCGCTCTTGGTATGATTGAGGATGCCGTCGCGCACTTCGAAGGTGAGATTGAGCCCCTTCCCGTCCTTTTCCAGCCTGTCCACCACGCGCAGCGACTGCTCGCTGTGGCGAAATCCCGCGGGGTTGAGGGAAGCGAGCACGCGCTCCCCCACATGGCCGAAGGGCGTGTGCCCCAGATCGTGCCCCAGCGCGATCGCTTCGGCAAGATCTTCGTTGAGGGAAAGGCAACGGGCGACCGATCGCGCGATCTGCGAGACGTCCAGCGTGTGCGTAAGACGGGACATGTAGTGATCGCCGTCGGGCGCAAAAAAGACCTGCGTCTTGTTCTTCAGCCGCAGGAACGCCTTGGAATAGATGATGCGGTCCCGGTCGCGCTGAAAATCCGTGCGCATGGGACAGGCGGGCTCGTCGAAAAGCCGTCCCCTGCTTTCGCATGACTGCGTGGCATAGGGCGAAAGCCATGCACGCTCCCGCTCATAGATCTTTTCCTTCAACGTAAGTTCTTTCATCACCT
>CAJFNH010000105.1 GCA_904394195.1 Candidatus Gallimonas caecicola | reverse complement strand
GAACACTATCTGAAAGGCAAAAATCCCATCTGTAACTTTCTCTATGAAAACAGCGTGGAATACATGTGCGCGCGCAGTCTGTATAAAGCATGGAGCAAGGTCATTTGGGATATCGTTGTTCCCGCGTGGTTTTTGGGCGGAGACGGGCGTTTTATGGAAGCGAGAACGGAGTACCGCCGTCTGCCCGCCTATGATTCACGCACCTATGAGGCGCCGCTGAAGAGCCGCATGGTATATGTTTATGAAGTGCACCGGGATGCGCTCATCAACGATCTTTTCGAAAAACTCGCAGGAGACAAGTTATGAAGACGAAGGGTATGGCGGCGATCATGCTTGCCGTCTGCGTGCTGTTGGGCGGCTGCGGCGGAAGATCGGACACGCCGGGTACGGACGAGCAGACCACTCTTGCCCCCGTGCGCCCGCTCATGGCGCTTGACGCGTATGATCTCGATACTTATCTTCTTCCCATCTGGGATGCGCGCGAGATCTATCAGGAGACGGTGATGTTCTTTGAAGGGGAATCGGAGCGCTCCCTTCTCTATGCGCCGCAGGACATCATATGCGTGCGGAATTACGGACTGGACATTGTATATGAGGAGGGCAAGGACTATACGCTCTCCGAGGACGGAAAACTCGTTCTTCCCGAGGGTAGCTCTATTCCGCGTTTTGCCGTTGAGGAATATTATCTGACGCAGCCGGATACGCGCACGGACGGCAAGGATGCGACGATCAAAGTGTACAATGACAGGACGGCGGTTCCGCTCGAAGGGGACCACTGGCTGAATTTTTTTGAGCGTGACGAGCTGACCTCCAAACAGATTTCGGTTTGCTACCGCCACGCACAGCCGTGGAAGGGGCCGGTGCCGGAAGGAAAGGGGGAGAAGCTGCAGAACTTCCTTTCCAAGGTCGGAAAGGGCAAGAGCGTGACCATTCTGTTTTACGGGGACAGCATCACGACGGGAGCACAGTCAAGTTCCTATGAGCATATGCGTCCGCAGGCAGATATCTGGCCGGAAATGATAAAAAAATATATTGAAAAAGAGTACGGTGTTACCGTCAACTATCTCAACGAAGCGGTCGGCGGCTATACGACCACCCGGGGCGCAGAAAATTTTTCTGCGGGCGTCAACCGATCGGGGGTCGATCTCCTGGTGCTCGGGTTCGGCATGAACGATCCTGAAACGTCGCCCATGCGATACACCGAACTCATGATGTCGATGATCGAGGCGTTCCGCCAGACCAATCCTTCGGGAGAGGTCATTGCGGTCGCACCCATGACGCCCAATTACGAAACGGACTGGTATGGCAACCAGGCGTCCTTCCGCAACAGTCTTTCTGTCATTGAAGGACGGTACGGCTTCTGTGCCTGTGCAGATGTCACGTCCATGTTCGAATATCTGTTCACGGCGGGCAAACAGTTCCGTGATGTCACCGTGAACAATGTCAACCATCCCAATGATTTTGCGGCGCGCCTGTATGCGCAGGTCATTCTCAAAACCATCTTCGGGGATGAGTTCCGGAAGGATTGAAAAACGCTGTATGATAACGGCGAAAAAAGCGTATTCAAAATCGAAAACGGAGGCAGAAAATATGAAATTGCAAAACGGAGACACCATCGTCTTTGCGGGCGATTCGGTAACAGATGCGGCAAAACTGCAAACGCCGGATCGCCTCGGGCTGGGATATGTGCACCTTATTTCGGATGCGCTTACAGCCTACCGTCCGTGGGACGTGTTCAGAGTCGTCAATGCGGGGATCAGCGGCAACACGTCGCGCGATCTGCTCGCACGCTGGGAGACGGACGTCGCGGCGCTCGAGCCGGACGTGCTCTTTTGCATGGTGGGCATGAACGATGTGTGGCGGCACTTTGATACCTATCGCAAGGATGAAACATACTTTGTTTCCGTGCAGGAGTACAGGCAGAACATCCGCAAAATCTGCGAATTGGGCAGACAGGCGCGTGAGTTCTGCATGATGACGCCATATATCATGCAGGACTGCAGACAGGATGAGATCAGGGCATTGCTGGAGAAGTATGTGGCGGCGATGAAGGAGGTCACGTCGGAATACGGCGTTCCCGTCATCGATATGCAGCATGAGTTTGATGAATTTATGAAGTATCGCAGCGGAGCGTTCATCAACCATGACCGCGTACACCCCGGGCGCATCGGGCGCATGATCCTTGCGCGGGCGATATGGCGCGAATTTGAGTGACGGGAAGGGGAAGGATATGTTGCCGGACAGAACGCTTCCCGTTGTGACCATTCATGAGCCGGGAATGACGGAATACACTATGCGTGCCCTGCGTGCCAGCAGACTGCGTTCGGCGGAGATCGTATTCCGCACGCCGTTTGCGGCGGAGGCTGTCAGCGTCGCTTCGCACAAGTTTCCGGATATGGCGATCGGTGCGGGAACGATCGTCAATGAGGCGCAGTGCCGCGATGCGATCGCGGCAGGGGCAAAGTTCATCGTCTCTCCCGGATTCAGCGCATCGATCGCCCGTTTGTGCGAACGCGAACACGTTGATTACTTCCCCGGGTGCGTGACGCCGACAGAAATGATGGCGGCGCTCGATTTTGGGATCACAACGGTCAAATTTTTTCCTGCCGAAGCGTATGGCGGGATCGGCGCCATCCGTGCGCTGTCCGCTCCTTTTCCGCAGTTGTCTTTTATTCCGACGGGCGGCATCGGACGGCACAACATGCAGGAATACCTCAACTTTGATCGTGTGGTCGCCATTGGAGGGAGCTTTCTCGTGCAGGAGGCGCTCGCGGCATGGGAGAAACGGGCATGAGCAAAGTCGTTTTATTCGGGGAATTGCTGCTGCGTCTTTCCCCGCACGGAAATGAGCGGTTCGTACAGGCGCAGGATTTTCACGCCGTTTATGGCGGAACGGAGGCAAACGTCGCCGTTTCGTTGTCGCAGTGGGGTCAGCACGCCTGCTATATCAGCGGGCTTCCCGTGCATGAGATCGGGCAGGCGGCGTGCAACGCGCTGCGCCGCTATGGAGTGGACACTTCCTTTCTCGTGAAAAAAGAGGGCAGGATAGGCGTCTATTTTTATGAAAAGGGCGCTTCCGAACGCGCGGGAAAGGTGATCTATGACCGAGAAAGGTCCGTGTTTTCTCTCTCCCAAAAGGAAGATTATCCCTTCGAGATGATTTTGGAAGGAGCGCAGTGGTTTCATTTTTCGGGCGTTACTGCGGCGTTGGGCGGGAATATCCGTGAGATCCTGCATGAAGCATGCCGCATTGCGCGAAAAAAACATGTCGTCGTCTCGTGCGATCTCAATTACCGTAGCGCCCTTTGGGACAGAGATACTGCCCGGCGCGAAATGACGTCGCTGCTCAAACTGACCGATGTATTCATCGGCAACGCGACGCAGACGGAGGAATTGTTTTGTATTTCATCCGACCTTCCGGAAGGGGAGGAGCGTACTTTTTCTGCGGCGGAGCGGCTCAGAGAAATGTTTGGATTCCGTCTCGTTGCGTTCAGCGAAAGAAGGACGATCAATGCCGGCCGCAACAAAATTTTTGCGCGGGTGTACGACGGAACGCGGCGTGCCACGTCCGCTGTCTATGATATGGAAATGGTAGACAGGATGGGCGGCGGAGACGCTTTTGCTGCAGGCGTCATCGACAGCGTGCTGAAGGGAAAAAGCCCCGATGAGACTGTCTCTTTTGCTGCGGCGGCAAGCGCTTTGAAGCACAGCGTGGAAGGAGACTTCAATCTTGTGAGCGAGCAGGAGGTGCGCGATCTTGTACGCGGGGCGGATCGCATTGTGCGAAGATAAGAGGAATGAAAGAAAAAACATATGGGATCGGCAATGAATGATCACGGCGGGGGTGTCTCTTTTTTGGGACACCCTTTATTGTATCATGGGGGCGAAAATATTTGGAGCGGAAAAGAAATAAATGTACAATTATCGCCAAACCAACAGATGGGTCGCAACATAAAACGAACGTAAACAACTGTTAAAACAGCTAAAAAAATTCAAAGGCCGGACAAGGGGTTTTCCTTGTCCGGCCTTTTTGTATGTATCTGATGTCATGTCTGCGAAAACGATCTGCGAAATGTTGCAGGAGCCGTTCCGGTATGCTTTTTGAAAAACAGTGCAAATTCGCTGTAATAACATTATCGTCTCTCAGTGCGGCGGAGAGAAGGAGCCGGATATCGAAAACAGGGTCTATCTGTTTCGCAGCACGGACGGCGGAAAAACGTGGAGCTCTCCCGTCAAGCTGTATGAGGACGGGAACGCCGTTTATCAGACAGAAGTCAGCGTCATCGGGAAAAAGATATACATCTGGGGACTGACGCATAACGGGAAGTTCCTCAACAGCAAAAATTTCCTGCTCGTCAGCGGCGATTATGGTTATACATGGCAGCTTCAGCCCTTTCCGCTGCAATTTGAGGGACTGCTCTTCGTGCGCGGCATGATCGGCAGCGAAGGCAGGCTGCTTTGGCCTTACCAGTTCTGCGCGCTGTCCGGGCAGGAAGAGCGGGCGCTTATGGCGCAGGATAAGTATATCTGGAACAGTTCCGTCACGCGTACGGAGTGCGGTATCATCGGCAGCGGCGATGAGGGCAACACATTTTCCGTTCTCGGGCATACCTACGTTCCCCATTTCATTCAGGGTAAAAACGTATGGCAGTGGCCAGAGCCGACGATCGTCGAACTTTCTGACGGAAAACTTCTGATGCTTTTGCGCGTGAACGGCGCAGATCATCTGTTTCGATCGATTTCAGAGGACGGCGGAAAAAGTTGGTCGGAGCCGGAGATCACGGACATCTGCAATCCCGGCAATAAG
>CAJFNH010000104.1 GCA_904394195.1 Candidatus Gallimonas caecicola | reverse complement strand
TACTGTGCGATGACGGGCACCATGCTCCTGTTCGTCTATTCCCCCTATCTGTGCCTGATGGGCGCGGGAGCGGGGGTCGCGGTCGGACTTGCCGTCACTTGTCTGTTAAAGGCACTTCCCGCGCGTATGTACGCGCGGCAAACCCTTACCCAAGGAGGATATAAAGTGAAATTGAAACCAAGGGCGTTCTTCCGCGGCGTGCATCTCGCGGGACACAAAACGCCCGCAGGGAATTTGCCCGTGCAGCATCTTCCCGTTCCCGAGACCCTTTTCATCCCGCTTTCACAGCATACGGGCGCAGCGGCAGAGCCTGTCGTGCAGCCCGGACAAGCTGTCAGGCGCGGAGAACTCATCGCGCGCAGCGCTGGCGGCGTTTCGGCGAACATCCATGCGAGCGCCGCCGGCACCGTCAAAGCAATTGAGACGCGCCCGGACGGACGGGGCGCAACAGCACAGTTTATCGTGATCGAGCGCGCCGCAGCGCAGGAGGACGCCTTTCTCCCGCCCCTTACCGCCCCTTCCGCACAGGAGATCATGGAGCGCATCGAAGCATGCGGTCTTGTCGGCATGGGCGGGGCGGGATTTCCCACGCACATCAAACTGAACCCGCCCGTTCCCGTCGATACGCTGATTCTGAACGGCGCGGAATGTGAGCCCTATCTCACCTGCGACGACGCACTCATGCAGCAGCACCGGAGCGAAATCATACGGGGCGCAAAGTACATGGCAACGGCGCTGGGCGTCGGGCGCGTCATCGTCGCCATCGAAAAAAACAAGCCGGAAGCCATCGCTGCCTTCGAACAGCGCGAATTTGACGTTGTTCCCCTGAAAAAACAGTATCCGATGGGCGCGGAAAAGCAGCTCATTTACTGTTGCACGGGGCGCAAAGTCCCCCTTGGGAAACTCCCCGCCCACACGGGCGTCATCGTGCAGAACGTTGCCACCGCGTTCGCTGTCTGCGAGGCGGTGGAGCAGGGTAAACCGCTCATCGAGCGTACGGTCACGGTGACGGGCGCAGGGATCGCAACCCCTAAAAACCTAGTTTGTCCCATCGGCGCACCTCTTTCGGCTCTCGCCGAGGCATGCGGCGGCGAAAAAGACGCCGTGAAACTGGTTGCGGGCGGCCCCATGACGGGCACGGCGCTCACCGGCACGGACGCGGTCGTCACCAAGACGACGGGCGGATTTTTGTTCCTGACGGCAAAGGAAACGAACACGGACGCGCCTACCCCCTGCATCAACTGCGGCAGGTGCGCGCAGGTATGCCCGATGAAACTCATGCCCATGCAGACGGAGTTTTACACCGACGCCAAGGAGTATGAAAACGCCGCGAAATACGGCGGCGTGCTCGCCTGCATCGAGTGCGGCGCATGCAGCTATATCTGCCCTGCCCGCAGACCGCTCGCGCAGGCAATCAAGACCGCAAAAGCGGAATTGAGGAGGAAATCATGAGAGTATTATCGGTAGCTCCCCACATCCGTACGCGGCGTACGACCAAGACCATCATGCTCGACGTGCTCATCGCGTTGCTGCCCGCCGCCGTTGCAGGGATCGTCTATTTCGGATGGCAGGCAGCGGCGATCATCCTTATTGCGATGGCAAGCGCCGCGCTCACCGAATTTGTCTGGTATCTGATCGAGCACAAAGTCTGGCGGGGCGGCAAGGAGACGATCGAGGCCTTTGCCGCGCAGTTCGATTTCACTTCCCTTGTGACGGGGCTTTTGCTGGCACTCTGCCTTCCTGCCAATATCGACGGCTGGTACATGCCCCTTCTGGGCAGCGTCTTTGCCGTGGGCGTCGTCAAGATGCTATTCGGCGGAACGGGGAAGAATATCGTAAATCCCGCCATTGCGGGGCGCATCTTCCTGTTCATCTCCTTTACGGCGATGACCGTCTACCCTGCCGCGAACTTCGGCCCCCTCCTTCCCGATAACCTTGCCATCTGGCAGACCCAACCCGAAATCAAGCCTACATGGACGCCGCAGAGCGCGCTGGAGACGGGCGCAACGCAGTTGGGAAACATCTTCAACCTCAAGCCCGTTCTGTCCAACCTCGATCTGTTCCTTGGAACGGGCGTGGCGGGCTGCATCGGTGAAACATGCAAACTTGCCCTTCTTGTCGGATTTCTCTATCTGTGCGTGCGCGGTGTCATCAAATGGTATCTGCCCGTCCTGTATATCGGCGTAACAGGGCTGTTTGCCGTCGCGCTCGAAGGATTCAACTTTGATTTCTTCCTGCCTTCCATCCTCTCGGGAGGTCTCATCCTGGGCGCATGCTTTATGGCGACCGACTATGTGACCACCCCCAAGTCCACCCTCGGCAATATCATCTACTTTATTGCGCTGGGACTTCTGACGGCGGGCTTGAGAAAGGCGACGGGCATGGAGGTCGTCTCCTTCTGCATCCTTCTGATGAACTTCCTCGTGTTCCTCATCGATCTTGCGATCAGGCCCCGTCCCTTCGGCTATATACGCGCGAAAAAGGAGGCGAAAAAATGACGGTAAAAGAATTCTTCAAGAGCAACGCCTTCAAGAGTCTTGCCGTGCTCATCTGCATCGTTCTGGTCGCCGGTCTTCTGCTTGCCATCTTCAACGATCTTTTGTATATTTCCGACGAAGAACGGCTCAACCGCACCCTTTCAAGCATCTATGGCGAAGAGGTCACGGCGGAGCCGGTGGAACTGGCGGAGGATGAAAAAGAATATTCTTACGGCACTGTGAATGCGGTCTACCATATTGTGGAGGACGGAAACTATCTGTTCCAGACGACGGGCACGGGCGGCTTCCGCGACGGAAACGGCAAGGTGACGCTTTGGACGGTCATTGCCTGCACCGGCACGCGGGAGGGAGGCGACCTCGTGCTGACGGGCATTGAAAAGGTCGTATATGATTCCAACGAGGGGCAGTCATACATTGCCAACCTGAACGATGCCTTTTACAACTTCTTTGCCGAACACGACGAACTCATCGCCGGCGGCGGCTACTTCGAGGCAGTCAGCGGCGGCACGGGCGATCTGAACAATGTTGCAACGGGCGCAAGTCAATCGTCCAACGCCGCATGCAATGCGGTGAATGTGGCGCTCGCCTGCTTCAGAACGGTATTTATAGGAGGTGACGCATGAACGCCAGAAAATACGGCAAGATCGCCTATGACGGACTCATTACCAACAACGCGACCTTCAAACTGGTACTGGGCACCTGCGCGACACTGGGCATGTCCACTTCTGCCGTCAACAGCTTCGGCATGGGACTCTCCGTAACGGTGGTGCTGCTTTTGAGCAACGTCATCATCTCGCTGCTGCGCAAGGTCATCCCCAATACGGTGCGCATCCCCGCATTTATCGTGATCATCGCAACGATGGTCACCCTCCTGCGAATGGTCCTGGAAAAGTACATTCCCGATCTGTATGATTCCATGGGCGTGTTCCTTCCGCTGATCGTGGTCAACTGCGTGATCCTGGGGCGCGCCGAAGCGTTCGCGAGCAAAAATCCTGTTCTGGACAGCGCCATCGACGGCGTTGCCACGGGGCTCGGGCTGACCTTCGCCCTCACGGTCATCGGGATCATCCGTGAATTCCTGGGCAGCGGAAGCTTCTTCGGCATGCAAGTGATGGACTTCCGCATCGGATTCTTTACCAATGCGGCGGGCGCGTTCTTCGTGTACGGCATCTGCATTGCTCTGTTCGTGCTCATTACAAATCAGATCGACAAGGCGCGCCGCGCAAAGCATGCACGCATGCTGCGCGTACCATCGCACGACAAGCCTCTTCCTTCGCCCGAAACAGCGCCTACACCCGACGGGGAGGTGAAATAACATGGCAGCGACCATTCTTCTGATCATCATCACCGCCGTCTTTTCGCAGAACTTCATCCTCGTGCGATTCCTTGGCATCTGCCCCTTCCTGGGCGTTTCCAAAAAGGTGAACAGCGCGGTCTCCATGGGCATTGCAGTGACGCTCGTCATGGTGCTTGCCACGCTCGTCACCTGGCCGCTCTACTATTATATCATGGTGCCGCTGGGGATCGAATACCTGGAGATCATCTTTTTCATCTTCGTCATTGCGGCGCTCGTGCAGATGCTGGAAAAGATCATCGAAAAACTTTCCCCCGCGCTCTACCGCTCAATGGGCATCTATCTGCCCCTGATCACCACCAACTGCGCCATTCTGGGCGTTGCCGAGCTTCTGCTCGTGACCGACCTTTCGGGCATCGTATCGGGCATTGAGGCGGGCATTTCGATGAACATCGGCTTTGCGCTTCTCTATGCGCTGTGCGCGGGCATCGGCTTTACACTTGCCATCACCCTCATGGGTATGGTGCGTGAAGTGTTGGGCAGAGGAACTTTGTTCGGCCTTGAACTGTGGGGTAAAGATGATCCCAATAAGTTCACCATCAGTTTCTTCTCTCAAAGCGCAGGCGCATTCCTCACCTACGGTTTGTTCATCGCCGTGTTTACCCTTTGCTACAACGCAGTGGAACGCAAGGCAAGACACATTGCGGCTAAGCACGCTGCAACAACGGAAGTTGTAAAGGAGGCTGAATAATATGGACGTACTTGGTATTATCGTAGCGGCGCTGTTTGCCGACAACTTCATTCTTGTAAAGTTTTTGGGAATCTGCCCGTTTTTGGGCGTTTCCAAAAAGACAAGTTCCGCCCTCGGTATGGGACTTGCGGTAACGGCAGTGATGGTTATCACCTGCGTTGTTACCTACCCTATCTACACATTCATACTGTTGCCTCTCGGATTGCAGTACCTTGAAATTTTGGTATTCATCCTTGTTATTGCGTCGTTGGTGCAGATGCTGGAAATGATTTTGA
>CAJFNH010000103.1 GCA_904394195.1 Candidatus Gallimonas caecicola | reverse complement strand
TGCGCTTATGGAGAAAGGGTGAATTGACGCGAGCTATCATTGTAAGCCCTGAAATTCGCGTCAAGAGGGAAAACGAGCCGTAGTCAGCCGAAGGCGTGCCGCGGCGGCGTTTTCCTTCAACTCACGGCAAAGATTTTTGCCTTTGCAAAAAGATTTGCGTGAAACCCTTACACATCCAGATCCTTCACCAACGTCGCATTTTCGGCGATGAACTGGCGGCGCAGCGCGGGGCTCTCGCCCATGAGGATGGAGAACATCTTGTCCGCTTCCACCGCATCCTTGATGCTCACCTTGACGAGGGTGCGCGTGGCGGGATTCATGGTGGTGTCCCAGAGCTGTTCGGTGCTCATCTCGCCCAGGCCCTTATAGCGCTGATAGGTGACCTTGTTGTTGTTCGCCGCGTCGTAGGCGGTCTTTTCCTCCTCCGAATACAGGTAGACGTCCTCCTTGCCCTTGACGCTCGCCTTGTAAAGGGGCGGCATAGCGGAATAGACGTGCCCGTGCTCGATGAGCGGGCGCATGTAGCGGAAGAGGAAGGTGAGCAGAAGGATGCGGATATGCGCGCCGTCGACATCGGCATCCGTCATGGAAATGATTCTATCGTAGCGCAGCTTGCTCTCGTCAAAGTCGTCCAGGATGCCGCAGCCGAACGCCGTGATCATCGCCTTGATCTCTGCATTTTCCAGCACGCGGTTGAGGCGTACCTTTTCGACGTTCAGGATCTTGCCGCGCAGGGGCAGGATGGCCTGGAACCTGCGGTCTCTGCCCGACTTGGCGGTGCCGCCTGCCGAGTCGCCCTCGACGATATAGATCTCGCACAGCTCGGGGCGGCGGTCGGAGCAGTCCGCCAGTTTTCCGGGCAGGGCGCTCGATTCGAGGATGCCCTTTCTGCGCGTGAGCTCGCGGGCGGAACGCGCCGCGTCGCGCGCCTTCTGCGCCGTGATGCAGCGCAGCACCAGCTCGCGCGCCTCGGCGGGGTGCTCCTCGATATAGGTGCCGAAGCGCTCGGACACGCACTTGGAGACGAAAGTGCGGATAAAGGAATTGTTCAGCTTATCCTTGGTCTGCGATTCGAACTGCGCGTTCTCCAGCTTGACGGAGACGACGGCGGTGATGCCCTCGCGCACGTCCTCGCCCGTCAGACGATCGTTTTCCTTTAAAATATTCAGCTTTCTGCCCGCGTCGTTGATGACCTTGGTGAGCGCGAGCTTGAGCCCCTCGACGTGCGTACCGCCGTCGATGGTGTTGACGTTGTTGGCGTAGGAATAGATGACCTCGTTATAGCTCTCGTTGTACTGCAGCGCGATCTCGCAGACGGTGGTCCCCTCCTGCTCCTCGAAGTAGAGCGGCTCGGGAAAGAGCGTCTCGGAGCCGCTGTTGATCTCCTCGACCAGTTCGCGGATGCCGCCCTCGTAGCAGAAGGAATCGCTGCGCTCCTTTTCGCCGCGCTTATCGGTGAGGGTGATGGTCAGCCCCTTGTTGAGGAAGGCGAGCTCTTTGAGCCTCACGCGCAGCGTATCGTACTTAAAGACGATGGTCTCGAAGATCTCGGCGTCCGGGAAGAAGGTGACCTTGGTGCCCGTCTTGTCGGTATCGCCCACGATGGCGAGCGGGCGCTGGGGCACGCCGCGGTTGTACACCTGCTTGTAGACGTGTCCGTTCTGCGAGACTTCCACTTCCAGCCACTCGGAGAGCGCGTTGACCGCTTTCACGCCCACGCCGTGCAGGCCGGACGAGACTTTGTAGCCCGAATCGCCGCCGAACTTGCCGCCCGCATTGACCTTGGTAAAGACGACTTCGACGGTGGAGATGCCCTCCTTGGGATGGATCTCGGTGGGGATGCCGCGGCCGTTGTCCTCCACGGTGCACGAGCCGTCCGCATTGATGGTGACCTCCACATGGGTGCAGTACCCCGCAAGCGCTTCGTCGATCGAGTTATCGACGACCTCGCTCACCAGATGGTGCAGCCCCTTTTCGTCCGTCGAGCTGATATACATGCCCGGGCGTTTGCGGATGTGCTCCAACCCGTCCAAGACCTGAATTTGTTCGGCGCCGTAAGCGCCTTCAACTTTTTCCGACATGGCAACCTTTCCTCGCCTGAAATACAAAATTACTATACTATTAATAACACGCGCGCGCGAAAAAGTACAGCGAATGGACGTCGTATTCCGTGAAATTTTCCGCGATGACAGCAAAAAAGGCGCGTAATTTGCCCTACACGCCGTTTTTACACCCTTGCGGTGGTGGGATATATCAATTATATTCGCGCCCGCACAGGGGCATTTCTGCGTCCGCAAACATCTGCCGTCCGCCGCAGTTTCACCCTCTTGCAATTTTCTGCGATCCGTGCTATACTGTAAGGGAACAAAGGCCTACGGAGGAAACGCGCGATGAAAAAGCTGTTATCGGGCATGCTTGCGGCAGTTTTTGCCCTGTCGGCAATCAGCTTTGCCGCCTGTTCGGCCGAAAATGACGACCTCTCCAAAAATCCGGATTCGACAACCCCAGAAAATCCGGATTCGACAACCCCGGAAAATCCGAATCCGCAGGAGCCGGACAAGGAATCCGATGTGACGATCGGAACACCCATTGAGATCCCCGCGGAAAAGGAACGTGAGATCGTTCAGGCGTGGCTTGCGGCATATCCACACAGCGATCTTGACGCGGACGATCTTTCTCTGGACGTGCGAGGTGTCTTCGGCGACACCTACGTATTCTACCTCTGCGGACCCTTTGGTGCCTCAACCGTGATCACCGATATCCTTGTGGGCAACATTCTGTTTGAATATCCGTCATCATATACCCTTGACGTCTATCACGGGGGAACCTTTTACACCCTGGAAATGGCGTTTGAAAACGGACTGCTGACACGAAGCGATCTGCTGGCGCTGCAGAAAAATTACAACAACGGCTGGAACTGGTCGACCTCGCAGATCATCAAAGAAGACTACGTCCGCGAACATGGCGGCGTGGACACGGAAGATCTGTCGTTGCGCGTCTTTTACTGGTGGAGCATGGAGCGCTCCGTTCTGTTCGTGGACGGCGACGCAGACTACCCGGCCGTGATAACGGAACAAGAAGTGGACGGCGTGACATTCTGCTATCCCTCCTCACAGAAACTGCTGTACTACGGAAACCACGGCAACCCCGACAGCATGTTCTGCGATCTGGAAACGGCGTTTGCGCGCGGGCGTCTGGATCACGACGATCTGCTTGCCATTCAGCACAACTACGAAAACGGAATCCAGATCATCGTTCCGTAACCATTCCCGTCACATTACAATGCGGGGCCTTCCTTATGGGAAAGCCCCGCATTGTTTTGTTAAAATGTCAGAAACTGCTTGCGATCTTCCGAAAACAATCCGTTCAGCCCCCGAAAATTTCATCGGCGAGGGCGGCGACCTCCTCCGTGGTCTGCGCCGCAAAGAGCCGGCGCTTGTATTCCGCCGCGCCCTTGGCGCCCTTGCAGTAGAACGCCGCCATCTTGCGCATGAACACCACGGCAAAGTGCTCGCCGTAGAGCGCCTGCGTCTCGGCGAGCTGGCGCGCGAACAGCTCCCCCATCGGCAGGGGCGCCGTGCCCGTCAGGTCGCAGAAGATGAGCGGACGATAGAGCGCGGCGCGGGCGATCATCACGCCGTCCGCCCCCGTGCGCGCGAGCATCTTGTCCATATCCGACTTGCTCCAGATGCCGCCGTTGGCGATGACGGGGATGGCGACCGCGTTCTTCGCCGCCGCGATCTGCGCATAGTCGGGCGCGCCCGCGTACAGCCTGTCGCGCGTTCTGCCGTGCACCGAGATCATGCACGCCCCCGCCCCCTCGCACAGGCGGGCGAATTCCGCCGCGATCTTATGCTCCCCGTCCACGCCGATGCGGAACTTGACGGAGATGCGCTTGCCGCTCCTGACGCACGCGGAGATGACCTTCTCGGCAAGGGGCGCATTTTCCATGAGCGCGCTGCCGTCGCCGTTTTTTACGATCTTGGGCATGGGACAGCCCATGTTGATATCGATGAGGTCGAAGGGCGCCAATTCCTCACTCTCGCACGCCGCGCGCATGATGGCGGGATCGCTGCCGAAGAGTTGCGCCGCCTTGGGGGACTCGTTGCCGCAATACAGCAGCTTTTTGGTCTCCTCGCTGCCATAGGCAAGCCCCTTGGCGCTCACCATCTCGGTGAACGTCAGCCCCGCCCCCAGGCGCATGCACATGGTGCGGAATGGGTAGTTGGTGTACCCCGCGAGCGGGGCGAGAAAGACGTTGTTCGGGCACACCATGCCCGCGATATCAAGTGTTGCGCTCACGCTCCGCCTCACCCATGTACGCGGCGCGCTCCTCATCGGAGAGCGCGGTCACGTCCTTGCCGTCCGCGCGCACGCGCACCTCGAACGCAGTGTATTGCGCCTGCCTTTGTTTGACAAAATCGAGCAGCGCCTGTTCGCAGTCGCTCCCCGTCAGATACCCCAGTTCCGCCGCCGCATACAACAGCTGCGCCAACGCCCCGCCCGGCGCCCCCTGCCCCGCGCGCAGTTCGTCCAGCGCGCGCTGCGCCTGCGAAAGTACCTCCTCGTGCGAATACGTCCAGCCCCCCTTTGCGCAGCGTTTGGCGATCTTCTGCGCGCGCAACAGAGCGGGAAAGACCTGCGGTACGTCGTTGACGGCGTCGGAAAAGGTGGTCTGGTGCTTTTCCGTCATCTTGTTCTTTTCCCATACGGTGAGCGCGCCGTCCGCGCCGGACGCCGCGTCGCTGCCGAACACATGGGTGTGGCGGTCGATGAGTTTGCGGCACAGCCCCGTGAACACGTCGTTCATGGTGAAATGCCCGCGCTCCTCCTCGATGAGGGTGTGGAACACCGCCTGCATGATGACGTCGCCCGCCTCCTCGCACATCTTGTCGGGGTCGTCCGCGTCGATGGCATCCACCAGTTCGTACGCCTCTTCAATGGCGTTGATGCGGATGCTCGCGTGCGTCTGCACCCTGTCCCACGGGCAGCCGTCGGGAGCGCGCAGGCGGCGCATGATGGCGAGAAAATCTTGCAGATCGAAGCGCTTTTTTTCGAGCAGCTCCTCATCGGGCAGCACGAGCGCGCACGTCATATCGTAAGTATCCTGCCGGTCCGCCTCATACAAGGGGATGCGCTTCACCTGCTCCCCGCGCACGAACAGGGCGGGCGCCTCGTCGCCGAAGCGCTCGGCAAGGGCGAGCTTGACGTCCCCCGCCAGCGCGCCGTCCGCAAGGTCGTACACGACGAGCGGACGCACGAGCTCACGCGTGCCCGCCTCGGGCGCGGCAACGCAGCAGTACGCGCCCTCCACGCCCGCGCATGCCGCAGCCGCGGCGCTCTTGGAGACGCCGGGGTACACCCGCACCCCCTTCCCCCGCGCAAGGATGCACGCGGCGCGGTCCTCAAAGGTGCCGCCGTCCACACAATAGCACACGTCCTGCGTCTTTGCGCGGCTGCGCACGAGACTGACCGCCTTTTTCACGAAGGTATCGTAGTTGCGGCTGGAGTTATAGAGCGCGTCAAAACTTTCAAACGCGATCCCCGCCTCCCTCAAGTTTTCCGCCGAGGGATGCTGCGCGGTGCGCACGAACACGGCGTGCGCGCTTTGCAGCGCCGCATACGCGTCCTGCGTCAGTTCTCCCTTCTTTGTTCCCAATCCGATGATGCTCAACATGGCGCATCTCCCGTTTTTTTCTTACAGTATAGAACAAATCGAGGAAAAAAGCAACCAGATAACAGGCGTTGGCGGCGACCGCCGCGCCGACGATGCCCAGCGCGGGATTGCCCACGAGCGCGAACTGCAGCGCCGCTTTGACGCAGACCGCGATGAACATGGAAAGCGCGGCGCGCCCCGCCAGCCCCATGGCAGTCAGACACGCGGCGAGCGTATCGACGGCGGCGAGCGTCGCGGCGGACACGGACAGAAGGCGCACAAGGCGAACGAGCAGCGCGGCGTCCTGCGCCGGCAGGGCGGGATAGAGCAGCCGCACGATGTGCGGCGCGAGCATCAGAAGCCCCGCCGCACAGGGCAGGGCAAGCGCGAGCGTGACGGCAAGCGCAAAGAGGGCGCGCCGCCTGCCCTCCCCCTGCTCGCCGCGCGCCATGCAGGCGGCAACGGAAGGCACCGCCGCCGCCACCAGGCCGTAACACAGCGTTGCGGGCATGGAAACCAGGGAGAGCGCGCTCCCGGCGAACAGTCCGTAACAGTGCACGGCGCGCGCCGTATGGCGGGAGAGAAGGCGCACGACGAGCACGCTGTCCAGCATGCGCGAAAGGGGCAGGAGCGCCGCACCCGCCATGGCGGGGAGGGCGGAAAAGAGCAGCGCGTCCCCCTGTCCCCTTCGTTGCAGCAGACGGCAGGCCTTACCCTCCCGCGCCCGCACCGCAAGAAAGGCGAGCGCCGCAAGCTCGGACAGGGTGACGGCAAAGAGCGCCGCCCGCGCCGCGCGCACGGGATCGTATGCAAACCGCGAAGCAAGCGCAAGCCCCGCGCCCGCCTTGACGAGCTGTTCCACGATCTCGGACAGGGCGGTGGGCGTCATCTCCCCCCGCCCCTGCCGGTATCCGCGCAGCACGGAGAGCAGTGCGACGGGCAAAACGGCGGGCGCAAGCGCAAGATAACAGCCCGGAAGCCCCTCGTCCCCCTGCAGGCGGGCAACGGGCCGGGCAAGAAGGCACATGAGCAGCGTGGCAAAGGCGCCGAGCGCAGCGAACAGCTTCAGCGCCGCACGCAGCGTCGTGCCCCGCCTGCCCGAGGCGCCCTCCGCGGCAACGGCGCGCGCGACGACGGTGGGGATCCCCGCCGAGGAGAGCGTGAGCATGAGGCAAAAGAGCGGATACGCCATCTGATAGAGGCCCTCGCCATAGCCGCCCAGCATATTGGCGAGCGGGATGCGGTAGAGCGCGCCGATCCCCTTGGCGAGCAGCCCGCCCAGAGACACGATCGCCGCATTTTTGAAAAACCGAAGATGCTTCATACTATGTA
>CAJFNH010000102.1 GCA_904394195.1 Candidatus Gallimonas caecicola | reverse complement strand
TGATGGCTGACCGTCGTCTGGTTGATGCCGAGCACCCGCGAGATGTCCGTCACGCACATTTCCGAAATGGCGAGCGCGGACAGGATGCGCAGGCGGGTGCTGTCCGCAAAGATGGAAAAGAAGCGGACAAGCGCGGTGAGCACTTCCCCTTCCGGAACATAGCCCTCGATCATATCCTGTGTGCGTCTGTCAAGCAAAAGCGTCTGCATGCGCGCCTCCTTTTTCAAAAAGCATAACATCTGCACGCCTGCGCACCCAAGGAAGATATGACGGAATATGCCCGATTTTGTCAGAAACCGAACAAACAAAGATCCGCTGCCGTGGCAGCGGATCGTTCTTTTCCGGTCTTTACTTTTTCATAGCCTCGACCTGCTTGGCAACTTCTTCCTGCAGATCCTCGCTCTTCTTTTCCAAGCCTTCGCCGCGGACGAAGAAGCAGAAGCGCTTCAGGGTCGCGCCGCCCGCCGTAGCAAGCAGCTGCGCCACCGTCATCTTGTCGTCCTTGACGAATTTCTGGTCCATGAGGCAGTTCTCCTCATAGAACTTCTTGATCTTGCCCGCAACGATCTTCTCGGCGATATTGGCGGGCTTGCCCTCGTTGATGACTTCCTGCGTGAGGATGGCTTTCTCCTTTTCGAGCGTCTCCGCCGAAACCTCGGCAGCCGTCATATACAGGGGCTTGGCAAATGCAACGTGCAGCGCAACGTCGTGCGCGACCGCCTTTGCCTTCTCCGTCGCCTCGCCCGCAAAATCGAGCATGACGCCCATCGTGCCGCCCATGTGGATATACGTTTCGACAAAGCCTTCCGACTCATACACCGCAAAGCGGCGCACGGAGAGCTTTTCGCCGATGACGGCGGTCTGCTCCTGCACGAAGGTATCCACCGTCTTGCCGTTCATGTCGCTTGCAAGCAGTTCTTCCACCGTGGCGGGCTTGACCGCCGCGATCTGCTTTGCAACGGCGACGACGATCTCCTTGAACTTATCGCCCTTGGCAACGAAGTCGGATTCGCAGTTGACCTCGACCAGAACGCCCGTCCTGCCCTCGACAAGGGCGTAGACGATGCCCTCTGCGGCGATCTTGGAAGCGCGCTTTGCCGCCTTTGCGATGCCGCGCTCGCGCAGAAGATCTGCCGCCTTCTCCATATCGCCTTCCGCGTCGACCAGCGCGCGCTTGCAGTCCATCATGCCGGCGCCCGTCTGTTCGCGAAGCTTCATAACGTCTTTTGCCGTAATTTCTGCCATAATCGTATTCTCCTTACTATCACTCGGCTGCGGGCGCTTCTTCCGCAGCAACAACTTCTTCGATATCCGCGGGCGCTTCTTCCGCCTGAGCCACCGCCTGCTCCATCACGGGCGTTTCGCCCTGGTTTGCCTCGATGACCGCATTGGCGATGACGGACGAGATGAGCTTGATGGCGCGGATGGCGTCGTCATTGCCGGGGATGACATAGTCGATGAGGTCGGGATCGCAGTTGGTATCCGTGATCGCAACGATGGGGATGTGCAGCTTTCTTGCCTCGGCAACGGCGATATCCTCGTTGTGGGGATCGACGATGAAGAGTGCGCCGGGCATGCCGCGCATATTCTTGATGCCGCCCAGATTTTCCTGCAGCTTGCCCATCTCCTTCTTGAGGCCGAGCACTTCCTTCTTGGGAAGCAGATCGAATTCGCCCGACACTTCCATGCGCTCGAGCTTTTCAAGGTAGTCGATGCGGGAGCGGATGGTCTTGAAGTTGGTGAGCGTGCCGCCCAGCCAGCGGGAATTGACATAGAACTGCCCGCAGCGCTCCGCCTCCTCCTTGATGGCGTCCTGCGCCTGGCGCTTGGTGCCCACGAACAGGATGCTCTTGCCCGACTTGATGAGCTCGACGACGAAGGTGTACGCCTCCTCGATGAGCTTTGCCGTCATCTCAAGGTCGATGATGTGAATGTCGTGACGGGCTGCGAAGATGTACTTTTTCATCTTCGGGTTCCACTTTCTCGTCTGGTGTCCGAAATGGACGCCCGCTTCGAGAAGCTGCTTCATGGTGATAACTGCCATAACTTCCTCCGTTTTACCTCCCCGCTTCGCGTGTTGTCCGCACCTGTCCGCATGCAAAAATTTACGGACACGGAGAGCGGCGCGTACGCGGGTGCGTATTTACAGCCTTATGATTTTACCATAAGGCGGCGCAAAAGCGCGAGCGTTTTTGCAGGGGTATTTTGAGAATTTTGCCCCGCACGCAAAATAAAAGCCCTTCGCGGGGAAGGGCTTACGGATTACTCCTCAATGAATGTAATGACCATCTCCGGCGTCACAAGCTGCGCAATCTCGTCATAAGCGGGAAGCAGCGATTCGTAAAAGGCATCCGTTGCCGAAAGAACGGACTGCGAAACGGTCAGACGGAGGGAAAGTCCCTCGTTCTTTTCCGACACGTCCGCAGAGAACGCGCCGAGATACTCCTCCTGCACGAACAGCATGGGGATCTCGCAGGACACCTTTTGGAACTTCTCCCCATCGAGCGTATAGAAATAGACGGTCTTCATTTCAATGTCGAAGCGGCGGGAGAGCATATCCGCTCCCAGCCCGCCCACCGTCTTGGGCGCAAATGCCGCATTGCTGCCGTTGAGGCATACGGTGTAGGGATTGCGGGCGGCAAGCGCCTCCGCCCCCGTCTTTTTCACGGCGCGAACGGACTGCACGCCCGCCACGCTTTGCAGCGGAAACCAATAGGTATCGTATGAGCCGACGATATCCTCCTTCACCTTTCCCGCGAGGTACTTTCCCGTCGCCGCGGAATAGACCTCCGTGACCCGTCCCGCAGACCCGGGAAAGAAATCGCCGTTCTCACCCGCAACGGCAACGTAACCGTCCTCTCTGCCGTCCCATTCGAGCATTGCCGTCGTCTGAAATTCGGTCACTTCGGCGTCGAGCGATTCATAGAGATACCCCGCGACCGCACCGTCCTCCGCCCGCGCAAATTCAAGCATGGTGCGCGCGCGTCCCGCAATATTCACACCGATCTGCAAAGAATTCCGCCCTGCCTCGAACTTCATGGCATTCCCCTGCGAGAGCCGCACTCTGCCCGTATAGGTGAGCGCCTGCGGCTGCGAAAGGAGTTCCACGCTCGCGCCTCCGATCGTTGCCGAAAGCCGGTATTCCTCCTCGGTAAGAAGGATGCGGAAGGCGATCTGCACGCCGCCCACCGACGTGCTCCCCTCGAACGCGGCGTAGTCATCGGGATGGGCATTGATATACTGCTGATATGCGTCGGCGACCGCTGTCAGCGCTCCGTAACAGGTGTTGACATATCCCATGAGCTCCTGCAGAGAAATGACCGTGCCGTATACGACATCGAGCTGTTTGCCGATACCCATGTCCGAGAGGGAAGCGGCAGAAACAAACTGCGAAAAGTCCGTCTGCGTGATCGCAACGGGAACGGCGCGTTCCGCGTCCAGACGAAAACTCTGCGGGAAAAACGCCCAGACATCCGGTACGGAGCCAAAACTCTCCATGACCGTCTGCGCCAAAGCGGACAGGTCGGGCAGAATGTGCAGTTCTGCCGTGAGCGTCAGCGGATGATAATTTTTTCCCGTGAGCGTGGCAGTTACGGTATATGCGCCCGCCTCCGTCTGTCCGTTATTTTCATACCTGACTTCGACGCCTTCGGGCAGTTCCCCCTTCACCTGAAGGGAATGTGGCTCACCGTCGTAGCGCACCGTCGCGGCGTCCATGGTAAGACCCGTCAGTTCCGCGCGCGAGATGGTGAGCGTTGCGGTGAGCGCAAGCGAAGAATACCCGTCCCCCGAAAGGAGCGCCGTCGCCTCATACTCCCCTGCGTCGCGTGCAGAGTTGTTCGTATAGGCGACCGTGACGCCCTCGGGCAGCTCGCCCGATACGACAAGTTCGTGCTGTGTCCCGTCATAGACGAACGATGCGTCTGTAAATGTGACGCCTTCGATCTTTTCAAGCGTTTCGCCCCCCTCCTCGGGCGGCGTTTGCATGTCGGACGGCGTGGGGTCGTCGTCGCAGGCGGCAAAGATCCCCGCCGAAAGAAGGCAGCAGACCGCCGCCGTCAATATAATTTTCTTTCTCATCATTCCCTCACTGCACAAACATGTTGTTGAAACCGCTGTAATCGGTCGCGGAGATACGTCCTTCCAAATACCGTTTCAGCCCTTCCGGATTTTTAATCCCCGTTGTGTCAATGTCCCAGCCCCTGCCCATCTTATCGATGATGACGTTGCCATAATTCCAGATACGGCCGTTGAGCGATTGTTCGACGGAGACCCCGACGATGGGCGTAAAGACGGATTGCCGCATTTTTTTATCGATCGCGCCGTGCCGCGTGACGATCTTGTCGCGATAAAATTCGATATACGAGCACTTTGCCTCAACAAAACAAAACAGCCAAAAGAGTAACGCAACGACCAGCAGACCTACGCTCACGATGATGACCCCTTCCCCTTCGGGCGCGGCGATCCCGCCGATGAGCCCCAAAACCCCCAGGCAAAGGAGCACAACGGAAACGACCATCTGCCAGCGGTATGCCCAAACCGACATCTTTGCGACATACTCGGGCGCACCCGCACCGCGCTGCTGTACCTGCGGCGGCTGCTGTGACTGCGGCGGCTGCTGCGTACCGCCGACGCGTGCACCGCACTGCGGGCAGTACGCATCCCCTTCCGGCACGTTGCCCCCACACTTCGGACAAAACATAGTCCCCTCCAAAAATTTTCTTTGCGCATATTTCTCATGCGTACACGATAAATTATATAAGAAGATTTCTTCTTTGTCAATCGATTTAAGAAGATTTCTTCTAAAATAAAGCTATGGTCGGGAAACGTATCAAAGAGCTGCGCACGGAGCGCAGGATCTCGCAGCAAGCCCTTGCAAAGGCAGTCGGCGTCAGTCAGAAAGCCATCGACTATTGGGAACGCG
>CAJFNH010000101.1:2638-7579 GCA_904394195.1 Candidatus Gallimonas caecicola | reverse complement strand
CAAGCGCGATCGCACGCCGCAGAAAGCTGCCCGGCGCAACGATATGCTGCTGTCCCACGAACTCATCCAGCGTGGAGGCACGCATGCGCTCGGCAAGCGGCTTTGCCCGTTCTTCGTTGTCGTTGAAGTCAAACAGATCCATCATTCTCCGATGAGCCGGGCGATCTTTTCCACATTCGCTTTCCCCAGCTCATACCCTTTATCGTAAGCGAAGGCAAGATTTTTGACCTTGTACTGATCCATATCGCCCAGTTCGGGCTCCAGCCACAGGTCGATATCCTTCCGGCGCGAATACTTCTTTCCCTGCGTCACGCGCGTATCGATGACGTCGATATAGCGCAGGAAGGTCTCGATCAGATTGGAGGGCGGCTCCGAGACAGACGCCACAAGATCGCCCAGAACATCGACCGCAACGACCACCTCCGCGCCCATCTCCTTGACCTCCTGAACGGGCACGCGCTCGATGACGCCGCCGTCCACAAGCAGCATCCCCTCCCTCTCGACGGGAGAAAACGCCCCGGGAACGGAACTGGAGGCGATGATCGCGTCGATAACGTTCCCCTCCGAAAGGCACACCGTCTGCCCTGAAATGAGGTCGGTGGCGATGCAGCGGAAGGGCACGGCAAGGTCCGCAAACGTCGTCTCCGCACCGATATATTCTTCCAGCAACTTGCGCGCCTTTGTAAGTTTGAACAGTCCGCATGCGCGCAGCACGTTTGCATTGAGCGCAGCGATGCGCGACAGCTTCAGGTCGGTGATGACAGGGCGGACCGCGCTCATGGATACGCCCGCGCAGTAGCAGGCGCCCACAATGGAGCCCATCGAACAGCCCGTCACATAGTCGGCACGGATGCCCGCCTCGTCAAGCGCCTGCAAAAATCCGACGTGCGACACGCCGCGCGCACCGCCCGCGCCCAGCGCAAGACCCAATTTCTTTTTCATATTTTCCCCCTCCTTTCTCGTATATTTTTATCGTGAAACTGTTTTCAAAAACTGACGGGCGGCAGGGGCACGCGCTTCCTTCCGCCCTCCTTTCCGCCGTGGTGCTTGCAGCCTTCTTTGCTCTGCTGCTGCACCCCGCCCGCTACCTTGCCTGCGTTTCCGACGGCATTTCGCTGTGGGCGGTCAGCGTGCTGCCCGCCGCGCTCCCCTTTCTGTTTCTGACGGGACTGCTTGCGCAGACGCCCCTCTTTTCCCGCATCGCCCGCATGCTCGCGCCCTGCTTCTCCCGCCTGTTCGGCGTATCGGGCGCGGGCGGATGTGCGGCGCTCCTGTCGCTGATGTCCGGCTACCCCGCAGGCGCCAAAACGCTGCAGGGACTGTGCAGGAGCGGCGCCATCGCAAAGGAGGAACGGCTTGCCTGCGCCTGCCTTGCCTCCACAAGCGGTCCCGCCTTTCTGGTGGGCGTGGCGGGCACGGCGATGGCGGGAAGCCCCGCCCTCGGATGGTTGCTTTTTGCCTCACATGTCCTTGGAATTTTCGGCATTTCGCTGCTTTTGAGAGGACGGAAAAAAGTCACCTTCCCTTCCGCCGGGGCCCACACAGCAGACGGCCGCCGGGCAGATATTCCGGAAACGCTCGCCTCCAGCGTGCTCTCCGTCCTGACGGTGGGCGGCGCCGTGGCGCTCTTTTACGCGCTGGGGTGCATGCTGTGCGATGCGCTCGCGCCGCTCGCCCTCCCAAAGTCCGTGAGCGCGCTGCTTGCAGGGCTTGTGGAAATGACCGCGGGCTGTGCACGCCTGCTTGCCGACCCCACGCCGGCGAAACTTGCCCTTTCCGCCTTTCTCGTGACGTTCGGCGGGGCGTGCGTGTTCGTGCAGCAGTGGAGTTTTCTGCGTGATGCGGAGATCGCCTTCGGAAAATTTATCCTCATAAAAGCAGCGCAGGGAGCGCTTGCTGCGGCAGTCTGCTACCTGCTCGCACTCGCCGCGGGCGTGTGATCAGTCATAGACGCCCAGAATACGGAAGGTGCGGCAGGCAGAGCGCGCCTGCGCAAGCGCTTCGCGGACGCAGGGCGAGGAGATATCCCCATCGATCTCAATAAAAAAGCGGTATTCGCCCGGAACGGAGGAAATGGGTCGACTCTCGATGCGCGTGAGGTTGATGCCGCGCGCCGCAAAGCAGGTGAGCAGCTCGAGCAGGCTCCCGGGGCGATGCTCGCATACGGCGGCAAAGAACACCGTTTTTCCGCGCTCCGGCATGCCGTCCGTGCGACGGCGCAGCAAAAAGAACTGCGTGAAATTGTTCTTCTCGTCGGCAATGTTTTCCGGCGAGAGGCAAACCCCCTCCGCCCGCGTATGCGCGCCCACGATGCCCGCCGAATGTTCGTCGAGCAGCGCAAGGCTCTTTGCCGTGCTGTCGGTAAAGATGCGCTCCGCATGCGGCAGATATTCGTCGAGGAAGCGGGCGCACTGTCCGATCGCCTGTTCGTGCGAATAGACTCGCGTGATTTCCGAAAGGCGCACGCCCTGCCTTGTGGCAAGGCGGTGGTCGATGCGCAGCCGCACCTCGGCAACGGCGACAGCGGCACGCACTTCAAGCAGGTCGAGGTTTTGCAGCACGCCTCCGTGGATGGAATTTTCGATGGGAATGACGGCGGCGTCCGAGCGTCCTTCTTCCAGCGCGTCGAACACCGCCGGAAAGGTAGGAAAAAACAGGATATGCGCCTGCGGACACAGCGTGTGCGCAGCGAGTTCCGAATAGCTCCCCGCGGGTCCCAGACACGCCGCCCGCCCGATGGCCGCCATGTTATGCCTTCTCCGCAATGTCAAGGATGAGCCGCTCGGTGTCCTCCCAGCCGAGGCAGGGGTCGGTGATGGATTTTCCGAATACGATATCGTGTTTCTGGCACCCTTCCTCGAGGAAACTCTCGATCATGAACCCCTTGACGATGCGTTTGAAGTCCCTGTCGTACAGTCTGTTCTGCAGCACTTCTTCGACGATGCGGATCTGCTGACGGAACTGTTTTTTGGAATTGGAGTGATTGGAATCGATGACGACGGCGGGGTTTTTGAGTTCGTCGCCCGCGGCAGCGTACCCCTCACACACCTGCATGACCGTCTCGTAATGGTAATTGGGGATGTCGTTGCCGTAATGGTCCACCCTGCCGCGCAGCACGACGTGCGCGTACTCGTTGCCCTGGGTTGCCACCTGCCAGTTGTGGTACATGAACACCTGCGGGCTCTGGGCGGCGAACACCGAATTGAGGGTAACGGGGATGCTTCCGCCCGTCGGGTTTTTGATGCCCACGGGCAGCTCAATGCCGCTGGAGACAAGGCGGTGGAGCTGGTTTTCGCTCGAACGCGCCCCCACGGCGACATAGGTCAGAAGGTCCTCGACGTATGCGTAATTTTCGGGATAGAGCATCTCGTCCGCGGCGGAGAGGCCCGACTGCTCGATGGCGTGGATGTGCAGATCGCGGATGGTGAGGATGCCCTTTAAGATATTTTCGCGGTTTTCGGGATCGGGCTGGGAAAACATCCCCTTGTAGCCCACGCCCCGCGTGCGCGGTTTGTTGGTGTAGATGCGCGGCACGAGCACCAGCTTATCCTTGACGCGCTCGTTGAGCCTGCCCAGACGGCGCACATATTCCAGGACGGGCGCGCTCTCGTGCGCCGAGCAGGGCCCGACAATGACGAGAAGGCGATTGCTTCTGCCCGCGATAACGTCTTTCACGAGCGCATCGCGCTCTGCCTTTACCTTTGCGAGATCGGCAGGCAGGGGCGTGCGCGCGCAGATCTCCTGCGCGGAAGGGATCTCGATCTGTCTTTCAAACATGGGTTTTTCCTCTCCTTCGGATATAGTCGCACACCGCCTGCGGAACATAGCCGGAAATGGGCTTTCCGAAGGCGATGCAGTTTTTTACAAGGGTGGAGCTGATGTGCAGATGACGCTGTTCGGCGGGCAGATAGAGCTCGATGAACGAGCTGTCCAGATCGCGGCTCGCATAAAAATCCGCCGTCTCGTAGGCAAAGTCCGCCTCATTGCGCAGTCCCCGCACATAAAAGGGCGTATTTTCGGCACGGAGCAGGTCGACGACGGCGCCCTCCCAATGCAGGACGCGCACGCGCTCCGTCCCTGCAAAGACGGCGCCGATCATTTCCTCGCGCTCCTGCGCGGTAAAATAACAGCGCTTTTGTTTGTTTTCGGCGACGGCGACGACCACCTCGTCAAAGAGGGCAAGACATTTTTTCACGGTGTCCTCATGCCCCACCGTAAAGGGATCGAATGTCCCCGCAAAGACGCATTTCTTCATGGTTTGCTCCTTATAAAAAAGGCGATCTTCGTTCTGCCGTAGCTGCGCCGGTCGGCAAGCTCCCAGCCTTCGGGCGCTTCTTCCTGCCGCTCACTCTCCCACACGACCACACCGTCCGGCGCAAGCAGGGCGCGCTGCGCGATCAGCAAGAGCGCCTCGCCTGCAACGTCCATCGCGTAGGGCGGATCGCAGAAGATGATGTCGAACTCCCCTTCCGCCCGTGCAAGGCAGGTGCGGAAATCGAGTTCATACACGGTGCCGCGCTCGTTGAGCGCGGCAAGGTTTTTTTTGCAGATGGCAAGGCTCTCGCGGGATGCGTCGTTGAACACCGCCTCCCGCGCGCCGCGCGAGAGGCTCTCCAGCCCCAGCGCGCCGCTGCCGCAGAACAGATCGAGCACGCGCGCGCCGTACAAACGCGCGGATAAGATCTGAAAGAGGGATTCCTTCACCCGATCGGAAGTGGGACGCACCGCCTCGCCGCGGAACTGCGCAAGCACCCTTCCGCGGTGCCTGCCCGCAATGATCCTCATTTCTTCGCCTTTTTGCCCGCCTGGGCAACGCGCTCCGCGCGCGCCGCTTCCGCCTCTTTATTGCGTTTTTGCACCATCGCGCCCATAATGTAGAACACGCCCGAAACGAGGATGGGCAAAAAGATCATGAGCATGCTGTACCCGCCGCTGACGGGA
>CAJFNH010000101.1:0-2625 GCA_904394195.1 Candidatus Gallimonas caecicola | reverse complement strand
TGCCCAGTCGCTGACGCCGGGATAAAGGAAGGAACGGATCCACTGAATGGGAAAGATCGCCCAGCCTGCGAGCATATCCATCGCAGTCTCGCCGCCCGACCAGGTAGCGGGGAGCGCCGCGAACAGGCCCATGACGAGCACGGGCACGCCGACGTAGAAGCCGATGAGAAGACCCTTCCACCAACGGTATTCCTGTTCAGGACGGTGATCGCCGCCCGATTGAATACCAAATAACTTGTTTTTTCTGTGGATACAGCCCGTCAGATAGGAATCGTAGTGCATTTTCCCGTAAGAAAAAGTCAGGTGTGCGTTGAACGCAGCGCCGCAGGCGATGCACGCAGCGCCAAGGAGCACCTCATACCACTCCGTCGTATCGGGCGAGATCGCCTGGCAGGCGAGTGCGATCAGGCTCATGAACAGATACATCATGAAGGGCGTGACGGCGCGCAATGCGCAGACCTTCTGGATGCGCCAGAAATACCGCCACGACGTCATGGGCTTCTCCTTTTTTTGCTTTTTCGGCAGATCGTTGAGCATACTTTCCTCCGCGGGCATGTCCCGTTGTAATATTATAAACCGTAAAAGCCGCCGCTGTCAAGCGTTCGGAAAGCGCAAGACGCCCTCCTCTGTGATAACGGCGTGTAAATATACGTCCCACGGCTCACGCGGGAGCGCCTGCGCGCGCTGCGCCGCATAGGCAAGCCCGACACGCACCGTCTGCGGGCGGCGCGCAAACCAAGCGTCGTAATAGCCGCCGCCCCGGCCCAGCCGCATGCCGGTCATATCGAACGACAGAAGAGGCGCAAGGGCTACCTCGCAGAAGGTATCCCCGCCCGCGCGCGGCGCGGGGATACCGAACGCGCCCTCCTCGAGCGGCGCATAGGGCACGGCGAGCATGGCGCCCCCTTCGATGCGGGGCACGCACACCCGTTTGCCCGCAGCGAGCAATGCGGCGATGAGCCTGTCCGTTGCCACCTCGCTGCCCACCGAACAATAGACAAAAAAGCTCTCCGCCTGAAAATAGGGAGAGCGCATCACATATTCCGCGATCGCCGCGTCCTTTTGAGCCGTCTTTGCCTGCGCACGCAGGCGCGCATACCGGGCGCGCAGCATCTGTTTATCCGTCATACACCTTCTCCATCCCCTTTCCGACGGCAACGAGCACCTCGTACGCCGTCGTACCGTGCTGCGCCGCATAGGCCGCGGCGTCATCGAGAACGCACACCTGCGTTCCGAAGGGAAGCCTGCCCTCCCGCACGCAGGCGTCCATGCAGAGCCTGCCCTCCGCGCCCATGCCGCCCGCACGGAAAAATCCGTGCCCGTAACCTGCGCCCAGCGTATGCAGCGCAGAAAATTTTTTCGCCGCGGCGGCATATCCCGCGCCGCCGCCGTATGGCGCGGTGTTCTGCACGACCTGCGCAAAGACGCGCATCGCGGGCGAGAGTTCCGCCGTAAAGGGCGGCGGCGCATAGCCGTACAGCCCCAGTCCGGGGCGCACCGCGTCAAAGGACGCGCCGCCCGCCAGGATGCCCCCCGTCGCACACAGATGGCGCACGGCGTTCGGATACGCAGAGCGCACCTGCTGCGCACAGGCTGCGAAGGCGCGCGTCTGCTCCTTCACGGCAACGCTGTCCGAGGGCTCGTACAGATGGGAAAACACCCCCTCCACCCGCACCTCCAGCCGCGCCGCGGCCTGCAGCGCGGAAGCGATCTCGCACGGGGAAAAACCGTAGCGATTCATACCCGTGTTGACGGCAAGATGGGCGCGCAGCCCCCTGCAGAAGGCAAGGGAGGGAAAGGACGCCGCCGTGACGACCAGCCCGTAGGCGCGGGCGCGCAGGGCATCCATGTCCGAGGTAAGCGGCGTGAGAACGAGCACGTCCCGCCCGACCCCCGCCGCAACGAGCCGCGCCCCTTCGTCCACCGTTGCGACGGCAAACATGGCCACCATGTCCGCGATGGCATGCGCGACGGCTTCCGCGCCATGCCCGTAAGCGTCGTCTTTGACGACTGCGATCACGGGCACGCCCGCACGGCGGGCGAGCAGGCGCAAATTGGCACGGATATCTTTGAGCGAGACGACGGCGACAGGTCTTTGCATACCCTCATTTTATGCGCCGCCGCCCCGGGCTGTCACTTCTTATAGACAAACCTGCGGCAATGCTCGCACTCGACGACGTTGCCCCCGGCGAGCCGGTCGCGCAGCGCAAGGGGGAAGTCCATGCCGCAAACGCACATGCTGCCGTTGAGGGGCACGACGATGGGGAAGATATTTTCCTTGCGCTTCTGCAGATACTTTTTCAGCGTTTCGGGCGGGATGCGCGCCGCGATCTCCTTCAGGCGCGCCTGCAGCGCGTTCGCCTCCTCCTTACGCGACGCCACCAACTCGTCGCGCCTGACCTTATATTCCTTGTACTGCTTCTGCATGGCGGCGCCCTGTTTTTTGAAGCGCTCGTATTCCTCGACGGTGGCGGCGATGTCCGAATTCAGCTTCTGCATCTCCCCCTTGAGGGCACGCAGACGGTCTAAAAGCGCCTGGGCGTTCTTCTTATAGAAGGAGACGTCGCCGCCCTCCTCCACCATCTCATCCAGCTCGGAATATTCCGCGATCTGCCTGGTGATATC
>CAJFNH010000100.1 GCA_904394195.1 Candidatus Gallimonas caecicola | reverse complement strand
GCGATAGAGCACCTTGGGCGAACTCACCTGGAACTCATAGCCCTCGCGGCGCATCGTCTCGATCAGAATGGAGAGGTGCATCTCCCCCCTGCCGCTCACACGAAAAGCATCCGTCGAATCGGTATCTTCCACGCGCAGCGAGACGTCGCGCAGGAGTTCGCGGTAAAGTCTGTCGCGCAGATGACGGGTCGTGACAAATTTCCCCTCCTTCCCGGCAAACGGAGAATCATTGACGGAAAAGATCATCTCGACCGTAGGATCGGAGATCCGGACGAACGCAACCGGCTCCACATGATCGGAAGCGCAGACGGTATCGCCGATGTTGATCTTTTCCAGCCCGGAAAAACATACGATATCGCCCGCAGCGGCGCTTTCACACGGAACGCGGTTGAGCCCTTCGATCTCATAAAGGTTGACGATCTTCCCGCGCAAAGAGACCTCCGGATGATTGTAATTACAAACGGTAACATCGGCATTCTGCTTTGCAACACCCCGCTCGATCCTGCCGATGCCGATCCTGCCGACGTAGTCGTTGTAGTCGATGGAAGAGACAAGGATCTGCAAAGCCCCCTTTTCATCCATCTCCATGGGCGGAAAATGGGACAAGATCATATCAAAGAGGGGCGTAAGGTCGGTACCCTTTTCATTTTCATCGAGCGATGAAGTGCCGTCCCTGCCCGAACAGAACACAAAGGGACTTTCCAGCTGATCGTCGGAAGCGTCGAGATCCATCAGAAGCTCGAGCACCTCGTCTATGACCTCCTTGACGCGCGCGTCGGGACGGTCGATCTTGTTGACGACGATGATGAGGCGAAGCCCCATCTCAAGCGCCTTCTGCGTGACAAAGCGCGTCTGCGGCATAGGGCCCTCCGCGGCGTCCACAAGGATGAGCACGCCGGAGACCATCTTGAGCACACGCTCCACTTCGCCCGAGAAATCGGCATGTCCGGGCGTATCCACAATGTTGATCTTGACGCCCTTGTAGTGTATGGAAGTATTTTTGGCAAGAATGGTGATTCCGCGCTCCCGCTCGAGCGCGCCCGAATCCATCACACGCTCCTCCACGACCTGATTCTCGCGGAACGTTCCCGCCTGTTTGAGCATCTGATCGACCAGCGTCGTCTTACCGTGGTCGACGTGGGCGATGATGGCAATGTTGCGTAAATCTTCTCTGATCATATTGGCCTCTGTATTTGTGTATCCGAAAAGCTATTGTAATACTTTTGTCCGCTTTTCGCAAGAAAATTTACCCTTCCTTACGAAAAAAATTGCCCCGCAGGGCAATCAGAACGGCTTTGGCGCCTTATTTTCATAGGTACAGAAAAAAATCGTGTAGCCATTGTCTGAAACGGGCGCACTCTTTTGCACGAGCTCAAAATTCCCGTCCGCATCCAGATCGGGCACGAAGGTGTCCGCCCCGCCGACGGCGTCCACACGGGTAACGAGCACCTGCGTGCAGTAGGGAATAAGCAGGCGATACACGCTCGCCCCACCGATGACGAACACATCGTCCGCAGGATATTGTTTGACCTGCGCGAGCAACTCGTCGAGAGAATGGACGGTGATGACATCTTCCTCTACATCATCGGGGCAGAGCACGATGTTCGTGCGCCCTTTGAGCGGTTTGCCGCCCGGAAAGGAGCGCAGGGTGTTCAGCCCCATCACAACGACTTTCCCGGCCGTTGTTTCCCGAAAGAATTTCATATCGAGGGGCAGACGGAACATGAGATCGTTCCCCTTTCCGATGCCCCACTCCCTGTCAGCGTGAAAGATCGCCCTCATATCGCCACCGGGATCTTTGCCGCAAGCGACGTGTATTCGTAATTTTCCAGGCGGAAACTGTCCACCGTAAAGTCGTAAAAATCGTGCACGTCGGGATCGACGATCAGTCTGGGAGCCGGCTTCGGCTCATTGGAAATGACCTCCCTGACGATGGGAATGTGACGGTCATAGAGATGCGCATCGGCGATCACATGCACGAGCTCGCCCGCCTTCAGCCCGCTTACCTGCGCGAACATAATAAGCAGAACGGCGTATTGCGTGACGTTCCAGCCGTTTGCCGTAAGCATATCATTGGAGCGCTGGTTGAGGATGCCGTTGAGCGTATCGCCCGAGACATTAAAGGTCATCGAATAGGCACAGGGATAGAGGTGCATCTCGTGCAGATCTTCAAAATTGTACAAATTGGTGAGGATGCGGCGGGAGGCAGGGTTATGTTTCAGGTCATAGAGCACCCTGTCCACCTGGTCGAATTCCCCTTCCTTATAGATCGCCTTTTTGCCGAGCTGGTAACCGTACGCCTTGCCGATGGAGCCCGTCTCGTCCGCCCAACTGTCCCAGATATGGGAATGAAGGTCGTGTACATTGTTGCTCTTTTTCTGCCAGATCCACAGGATCTCATCCACACAGGAGCGGAAGGCGCAACGGCGGATGGTCTGAATGGGAAATTCTTTGCGCAGATCGTAGCGGTTGACGATGCCAAATTTTTTGATGGTGTGCGCAGGCGTGCCGTCCTCCCAGTGCGGGCGCACGTTCGCCTCCGTATCCCATACGCCGTTTTCCAGGATATCCCTGCAATTTGCAATAAAGATCTCGTCTGCTCTGCTCATCCGTTTTTCTCCTTAATCCGTCTGCACCCGTGCGGCAAGAATGCGTGCGCGGGTACGCTCTTCTCCCAGAATGTGCATGATCGTCCACAGATCGGGCGAATTGGCGCGGCCGGTCACCGCGATGCGCAGCACCTCGGCAACGTCGGAAACATTGCCCCTGTATGCGGCGGGATCTGCCTTATAGTCGCGCATCTCGGCAGCATATCCCAAAGATGCTGCCAGTTCCTTGACCTTGGAAAACCATACCTGCGCGTCGTTTTCGGCGGAATAAGTCGCAAGAAAACCGTCCAGAACGGCGTTGCGCGTCTCATCGCTCACGCGATATGCGTCCCTTCGTGCGTAATCGGAGAAGAAATAACCGATCTCCTCCATCGCCTGCTTTGCCGTCACAAAGTCCTTACGGCGCTTTTTGCCGCCCACCCCCATGCAGAGCGCGAGCACCTCGGCAAGGTATGCCTCATCCGCAAAATATGCCTGCTGCGCCTCCGAGCCGAAAGCAAGCGCCCATTCCTTGAGAAAAGCTGCCATCTCCTGCACCGTAAGACGGGAGAGTTCGTTTCTTGAAATATCGTTGAGTTTATCCAGATCGAAGAGCGCGCCGCTGCGGCTCATCTTGCCGATGCGGAAGGGAAATTCTTCCAGCGGCTTATCGGGAAATTTTGCGTGCCATTCCTCAAAGTCGGAATTGAGCAGCGTGAGCATGTACACCTTCACGGCAAAGGGATGATACCCCTCCTGCCGGTAGAAGGACAAAGAGAGTTCGGGATCTTTGCGCTTGGAGAGCTTGCGCTTGGAGCCGCCGTCCATCTTCATGAGGGAACAGTTGTGACCGTACTTGGGCGGACGGAAACCGAGCGCTTCAAAGAGTTCCAGATGGATGGGCAGAGACGCCAGCCATTCCTCGCCGCGGATAACGAGCGTCGTGCGCATGAGATGGTCGTCCACCGCGTGTGCGAAATGGTAGGTCGGGATGCCGTCCGATTTGAGGATGACCACATCCTGGTCGTTGCGCGTGACCGTCACGTCTCCCTTGATCTCGTCGTGGAAAGTAAATTTTTCAGTCGGGTCGCCGAGCGAACGCAGGCGGATGACATAGGGTTTGCCCGCGTCGAGCGCGGCATAGATCTGCTCCTGCGTCAGATCGCGGCAGCGTGCATACTTCCCGTAGTAGCCCGTCACTTCCTTGTTCGCCGTCTGTTCCTCGCGCAGGGCGGAGAGTTCTTCCTCCGTGCAAAAACAGGGATACGCCCTGCCTTGGCGGATGAGTTCTTTCGCATATGCCCGGTAGATCTGTGCGCGTTGGCGCTGATACCAGGGGCCATAGGTATCGTCGCCGCCGATCTCTGCGCCCTCATCAAAGGTAATGTCAAAATAGTCGAGTGCGGAAATGACGGCCTCCACGGCGCCCTCCACCTTGCGCTTCAGGTCGGTATCTTCGATGCGCAGATAGAGCTTTCCGCCGCTGCGGTGCGCGATGCGTTCATTGGCGATGGCAACGAACAGATTGCCCAGATGGATAAATCCCGTGGGCGAAGGCGCAAGGCGGGTAACTTCCGCATTTTTGGGTAAATCGCGCGGCGGGTACTGTTTTTCATAAGCCTCCAGCAGCGGATATTCCCCGGGAAGCAGCCGTTCGGCAAGTAAATTCAGATCCATGAGAGCCTCGTTTTTCAAAGCAATTTCAATGTATCGGGCGCAATTTCGGCAAGCCCGTTTTCAACGTCATGAACAAGCGCCACGGCGCGTTCCAGCATGGGCGTTGCAACGCCCGCCTCTCTTCCTGCAGCGATCGCGGCGCCCGCGACATAATCGACGTCGCACCGCCTGCCCGCACGGATATCGCGCAGCATTCCCGACTTGGTACGAGAATATTTTTTCATGGCGACAGGCAGAAAAAATGCAGCAAATCTGCCGCCGAACACTTTAAAAAGATCGTGTCCGTTCTGCGGAAGGCGCGTACACCCATTGGCGCGCGCAACGGCAAATACCTCTTGCATGAGTACCAAAGCGAGCTTTTTATATTTTTTTGCGATGGTGTAAAATGTCAGTCCGGAGAGCGCTGAAAGCGTGGAAAAGGAGGCGTTGATCGCAAGTTTTGCAAAGCGGATCTCTGCAAGGTTTCCCACGTTCAGCTCGCCTGCATGCGAGAGAAGCGCGGCGATCGCGTCAAGTTTATCCCCCTTGCCGTAGGCGCCGAGCGCCAGATGAAATCCTGTATCGCTCGTCACCTGCACAATGCCGGGCGCCGTCTTTTCCGCGCTCCAGGAGAGCGTACAGCCATAGACGCGGTCCTTTCCGAACACCTGTGCCAGACCGCGTTCGGGCAGGCCGTTCTGAATGGTGACGATTGCCCCGTCCTCCTTGAGGTATGGCTGTAAAAAGGCTGCCGCGGCATGATTGTCGCGCTGCTTCACGGCAAGCAAGATCACATCGTAGCGCCCCTCCATCTGCGAAGGAAGCTTTGCTCGCACCTTGACGCACTTTGTGAACGCGCCCTCTATCAGTGCGCCCGATTCATTCATCGCC